>CAYSZB010000048.1:0-2981 GCA_964435475.1 uncultured Anaerolineaceae bacterium
CATATATACGGAATGGCGAGGCTGGGATTTGAACCCAGAACCAATGGCTTATGAGTCCACTGCTCCACCGTTGAGCTACCTCGCCAACTTTCAGCGCTAAATATTACTATGGCTTGCCCCTTTTGTCAACAAAACCGGGCTTTAGCTGAACTTCCCCGCGAGTTATTACTCCTTGTAGCACGGGCTGGGCTGTGACGCACCACCTTTAGCCCCACACCAGGCCAATACCAGGGAGGGATTCATGTTTGAGTAGTAGTTGCCCTGGAACTGGTTGCTGCCCAGGAAGATAAACTCAAATTTCCCGGTGGAGGTTGAGATATTCCAATTGCCTTTGATTGTGGTGCGCTCATCAAGCATCACCCCAACTAAATAGACCGTGCCGCTGGGAACGACCATGGATCCCGAAAAATTCTCACCACTGGTCGTGACGATCATGGTTCCCGGATTTTGCGGACCGGCAATCGGTCCATACCAGACCGACCAGGTGCCTGCCCACTCAATGAGCGGCGTGGGGGTCGGGGGCGGCGTGTAAAGGGGAAGAGCAGCAGTCTGCCCGCTGACAGTGGCATACTGCCCCCACAACCAGCAGTTGCCGCCAGCATCCGGGTTCTTGATGATCCAGTAGTCCCCCTCGCTTGACCTGCCGACCAGTTCGGCTGTCTCACCGACCAGCAGGGCACCCACCCAATCGAACTTCGTTGAAGGGCCTGTGCGGCAGTTGGTGTCCACACTGACATTGACGCGGGGAATGTCGGGTGTGGCAGTCATGGTGTTGGTTGGCGTCAGGGTGGGCTCTGGCGTGTTGGTAGGCATCAGCGTCTCAATGGGTGTCGGAGGAAGGGGCGTTTCCTGTGCTGCTGGCGGCTCCTGGACCGGCGGCACCTGTGTTTGCTGAATAGCGGCCATGGTCTGGGCGACCAATGTTTTGGCCTGATCCTCAACAGGTATTTCAGACACATCATTGCCGGTTAACAAGGGAAGAACATTGCATGAGGCGAGCATAAGGGATAATGTGATAATTAATATCACCGCCAGGAAGGTTACCTTTTTCATTGTGTACTCCTTTCCAACAGAAAACCAAATCCAGAGGAGAATAATCGATAAACTTAATGAATATATTACATGAAGATAAAGCAAATTACAATAGCGAACTTTAGGTGATGATCAAAGGTACTGGATGATCACCCCAATCACCAGGAATACCTGTGCCAGGTGGTATGTGCACATAACCAGGAAGTCCGCAGCTTTAAAATGTGTGATAAAACGGTTGTAAGCCAACATGAGATCTGAAGCCAGGAAAAGCATGCCACCAATGGCAGCGAAGAGCGCTGCCGTGGGATGCCATTCAGGCTTAAAGAGGTTCAGAACAGCAGAGGCTGCCATTGATGATAGGAGCAGGGAATATATCAGGATGGGAAGCCTGAGTTTGCGCAACTCTTTCTTCCTGGCTACCTCCACCTGTAATACCCTGAAAATAACGAAGAAAACCAGAACAACAATTATTGAGGCGATAATCGCCGGCAAAAGTGGCGGGCGAATCTGGTCAAAGCCGATGATGTAGGCAATTTGGGCGAAAAGAAAGGCAAGCAATCCCAACAAAAATGCGCTGGTGGGGAACATCAAGAGGATGTCGCCGGCTAAAGACAAAACCAGAGCGATGTAGAACCATAAAAGCTCAGTTTTGAAGCCCATAAAGAGAAAGAACAGGATAATCAGGAGGATCAGTGCCAGGGGTTTGGTGATCTTGAAAAGATAACGCGTTTTGTTTAAAGTTGCCAGCCAATTAATGACCATGGTCAGGCTGGTCAAAACGACCAGAAGCACCATCCACCAGCTCATTTGGGTTTTTCCTCCATGCGATAGCCAAGCATTGAGAGCATGTGCCTGTCGTTGCGCCAATTTGGGGCGACCTTGACCTTCAACTCCAGGAATACCGACCTGCCGCTCATCTGCTCAATTTCCTGGCGGGCCTGGGTGCCGATCTGTTTGAGCATGGCGCCCTGTTTACCGATGACGATTCCCTTGTGGCTTTCGCGCTCGACAAAAATGGTCGCCAGGATATAAGCCGAGCTTTCGGTCCGTTCGACATATTCATCTACACGCACAGCGATGGCATGGGGAATTTCATCCTCCAGCAAAGAGAGGCAGGCTGAGCGCACCAGGTCCGCGGCGATCTCGCGTTCCTGCAATTCGGTGACCTGGTCCTCGGGGAAGTACTGCGGTCCTTCCGGGAGAAGCTGAACGATCTTTTGCACCAGTTCATCCAAGTTGGTGCGTTTTTGGGCGGAGACTTCAATGTGATCAATGATTTCGAGCATCTCCCGGTATTGCCTGGATCGCAATTCCTGATCACCTTTTCTCGCCAGGTCGCACTTGTTCAAAACAAGGAGGATGCGGGTCGTCGGGTTGATCTTTTTCAAGTTATCGACCAGCGCCCGGTCCTGGTCGTCTGGTGACTGGCTGGAATCGACTATCCAGAGGATGAGGTCGGCATCGTGGATGGCGGAGAAGGCTTCAGAGTTGATGAATTTTGAGAGTGCAAAGTCCGGTTTATGCATGCCGGGGGTATCAACAAAGACAAGCTGGGCATTTTCAAGGGTCAGAATACCCAACTGGCGCTTGCGGGTGGTCTGAGGACGCACAGAAACGGCAGCGATCATTTGCTGCAGGAGGCTGTTGACCAGGGTGCTTTTGCCCACGTTGGGCTTGCCCACCACAGCTACGAAGCCTGAGCGATAGGTATTTTCAGCTGTTTGATCTTCCATGGTAATTTCTGCAATCATTAGTTCTTGACATGGGAGTAATTATAATGGGTCAAGCTGCCTATTAAGTAAGGTGGTTTGAGAGGGAACAGGATTTCTGTTTTGGAGACCTTCGGTCAGTTGTCGCACTCGGTCAGAGACCGGTGCGATCAAGCGTTATAAGACAGGTGCAAATCAGGAGATTTTTTGGAGACCTTCGGTCAGTTGTCGCACTCGGTC
>CAYSZB010000048.1:3081-6868 GCA_964435475.1 uncultured Anaerolineaceae bacterium
CGATCAAGTAATAAGACCGGTGCGAACGGGCGCATGGGATTTTTCGAAGTCGAGCAACCAGGCTTTGGTTTTAACCCCGCCGGGAGCCGAAAAGCCATGCAGGGAACCATCCCTGCCTATGACACGGTGGCAGGGCACAAAGATGAGGAATGGATTGGTGGCAAGTGCCCTACCCACTGCCCGAGAGGCTTGCGATTTGCCAAGCTTTTGGGCAATCGCGGCATAGGTGCTGGTCGTGCCGTAAGGGATGCGGAAAGTCTCCTGCAGAACAGCCTGCTGGAAGGTTGAAATCCCGGACCAATCCAACGGTGTACTGAAAGGTGCAGTCAGTTTGCCGGCAAGATAGTCAGAGAGCTGGGTAAGAGCCTGGTTAATGACGAGAAAGGCATCCAGGACTGGTGGAGCTGGCGGACGCGGGGCTAATTGCGCATCAAGGGGTAATAACCGGACGGCGGTAAGGCCCTTGTCTGAAGCATAGATACAAACCCGCCCTATAGGACTAAAGCTTAGTTCTCCGTAAGACTGCGGCCGCATCTTCATTAATAATTGGATACCATGTCAATATTGCCACGTTCTCGGGCAAGGTAATCAAAGTAGCGGAAAATGAGCACTGCCACAATGGTGAAGACAATGGCAGCCGCGCCCAGGATCAATAAGAGCTGGGCATTACTAAACTCTGCAAACATGGGAAAGGCCTGGGCATTTTCGGGCATCATGGCGCGGCGGACAAGGGTGAGCCAATAACTGACCGGGATGGCATAACCTACCACCTGGAGCGCTTTGGGCAAAACCGAAAGTGGGAAAACCGCGCCTGAAAAAATGAACATGGCAGCGCCAACCGTCTCGCCGAGGTTCCAGGCATTGCGTTTGATGATCAGGGACCAACCGCCAAGGATCAGCCCCATATCCGCCATGACAATGAAGCCCAAAATACTGGCAACAGTGAGCAGTCCCCAGTCGATGCGGGCCAAAGATAGCGGCAGCTTGAAGAAAATGACCCCAAAGAGGAGGGTGATGATCACCGAAACAACACGGGTGCCAAAATTGGCGACGCTGCGCCCCATCAGGTAGATGGGGATGCTGATCGGGGCGATGTAGATGTATTTCAAGGTGCGATAGTGCTCGCGGTCATCCAATACGCCCCAGGAGACGCCCTGCACCACCGCGCCGACAATGATGAAAAAGGCATTGCCGAGGTAAATGTAGGCAAAAATGGGTGAGGAAAAATCCTGGCTGCTGACAATGCTGTACATGATGATCAGGATCGCAGCACCAGAAATGGGTTTGACGATGGAATAGATAATGAAGAGGAACCAGTCCGTCCAGTTGGATTCGATCTGCCAGCCCAGCCAGGCAGAGATCTTGAAAGTCTTCCAGAAACGCTTCAAGCGCAATTCTTTATTTTGAACAGCAATTTCCATGATAGATCCTTAATTCAAACGGTCGGTCAGGCGACCCTCGCGGATGGCCAGGCGTTCCATTTTGCGCAGCATAAAGTAAGCCGCCACCAGGAAAAGCACGCTGAGGCCAGCCAGAACAAGCACCTCGATGGTCACCGAGAGGAAACCCAGTTTGGCTCCAGATGGAAAGACCAGCTGGCGCATGGCATCCATGCCCATGGTGAGAGGGATGAGCGAGGCGGTCAGGCTGACCCAGAAATTAAATGAGCTGATCGGGAAGTAGAAACCCGAAAGCAGGAAGATCGGCTCCTGGGCGAGGTTGGCCAGGTGCCAGGCTTCACGGTTGAGCAACATAAATAGGGAAGCGAGCATCATGCCCATGCCATAAAGGGCGACCATGGTGAGAGAAAAGACGGCAAAGAGAAGCCAAAAACTGGTAACCACGTATGCCACTTTAAAGATCAGGCTGCCGACAATGACAATGACCAGGGCGCGGACGGTGGTGGCAAAGAGGCCGCCGGTAGCCATGCCGAGGAGGATGGACATCATGGAGGTGGGTGACATGATGTAGAGAGAAAGGTTGCCGGTCTCTTTTTCCCAGTAGAGCTGGCTGGACATGGACCAGAGGATGTTGACCCAGAATGCGGTCATTGCCCCGCCCATGACGACAAAACCGATGTATTCCTCCGGTGCTTGCAAGGCGCGGTAGACGAAAACGTAGCCGATCATGGACATGAAAGGGAAAAAGATGTCAAAGAAGAGCCATGAGAGGTCGCGCTGCGTGCCAATGACGCGGGGATAAGCCCTGCCGATGACAGTCTGGAGGAAAAGGCGCCAGCCGGTATTCTTGATCATTTTAGCCTGGGCTGCCATTTTCGACCTCTTTCATACTCAAACCAACGAGGCTGACGAAGACATCCTCGAGGGTGGCTTCACGCTTGGACAGGTTCAGGATGCGAATGCCATGGGCGGTCAGATAGGCGATCACGGTGGAAAGGGCAGCATCATCTTCCAGAGCGATCTCCAGTTCAACACCGTCTTCCAATGGTTTCATTGTTGCGAGGCGTACTTCGGGCATCTGCTTGAGGGAATCCAAATCGTGATCATCGAGGGCACTGACCAGCAGGTTAAATATGGCATCATGCTGGAGGCGGCGTTTGAGGGCGGTGGGCGTGTCACAGGCCAGGATGCGCCCCTGGTTGATGATGGCAACGCGGTCACACAATTCATCGGCTTCAACCATGTAATGGGTGGTCAACAAGAGGGTGCGTTGGTGATCCTCCTCCATCCAGGAGCGGATGAACTGGCGGACATCGCGCGAGGCACCCACATCCAGGCCCAGGGTCGGTTCATCGAGGAAAAGGACTGAGGGTTCAGTCATAAAACCCCTGACGATGTTCATTTTCTGACGCAAGCCGGTGGAAAGATCGCTGCACTTGGTGTTGGCACGATCGTCCAGACCGACAATTTTCAGCAACTCCATGATGCGTTTATTGGCCATTTTGGTGGGGATGCCATAAAACTGGGAGAACATCCAGAGATTTTCCTTGACGGTCAGCAGGCCATAGCCTGAGGATTCGCCACCGGAGACCATATTGATCTGCTGGCGGATCAGGTCAGGGTCTTTGTTGACATCCAGACCCATGACGCTGGCAGTGCCGGAAGAAGGCGCCAGGAGGGTGGTGAGGATCTTCATGAGGGTGGTCTTGCCGGCACCGTTTGGCCCCAACAGGCCAAAAAGCTCGCCCTGCTGGACCTGCATGGTGACATGGTTGAGGGCTACCAGGGTTTTGGCGGGTTGCTTCTTGGTTTTCTTTACTTTGTAAATACGCGACAGGTCATTTGTTTCAACTGCATTCATGTTTATCGTACCATCCACATCTTTCGTAGGGTAAGCGTAGGTTTAGCGTCAAGCAGAACAAGGGGGAGGAAGGTATTATAAAGTCGTAAGGGCGACTTCTCTTCTTCTCCTCCTTGAACTAGTGCCGGAGTCGGCGTCTCCGGCACTAGCTGATTCTATCACCAAGTTCGATTTTCCCCATTCATTTACAGATTTTCAGATAAATTTATTATGATCAAATAGGCTCGGCATCCCAAAGGGAGGCTTCGCACCGACGAGCTCCTGCTTGATTATAGGCAGGCAGTACACATAGATAAGGGCTAAGAGACATTAAAGCCTATCCACATGATGATGAACAAACTCAGAGATGGAAGCGATGGCGTGTGAGATAGGCTTGGAAAAGATCTCTTCACGATGACTAGGTCAAAAGATCCGTTGGGGCAGGGTTAAGTAGATAAGGTAAAGACATGAAGAACCAGATTGCCCACTTGCGCTACGCTGCGCTTGCGCAGAGTGCAGGTGACGACCCTCTGCGAGGGTCTCGCAA
>CAYSZB010000048.1:6968-17403 GCA_964435475.1 uncultured Anaerolineaceae bacterium
GCTACGCTGCGCTTGCGCAGAGTGCAGGTGACGACCCTCTGCGAGGGTCTCGCAAGGACGGAAACTGAATAGATCAAGAAAAAGGGCTGGTCAGGTCCTATCCGCTCCGCTACCAGGATAATAATCCCGCTTCACTAAGTTTCGGGGATGACAAAGACCAGCCCTATCAAGAGGTAGTTGCAGGTTTTGATTACATTTTATACCAGGTTGGTCGGATCGGTGGAGCGCCGGGCAGCCAGTTCTTCACTCATTTCTTTGCGAATGGTGGGGGTGATGGGATAGAAGAATTGATAGGTAGCCCAGGCAATCAACACCAGGAAAGCAGGAACCAACCCCGAAACAAGCATGAAGGAATTGAGCATGGTTGGGATGCGCGCCAGGTCTCCGACGTAATTACCCGTGGTGGCGTCGACACTGTAACCGATGGCGACGAGGATGGACCCGATTAGGACAGTGTTCAAAGCACCCTGGGCCTTGCCTATCACATTGGCGGTCGAATACACCAGTCCACCCATCCGGCGGTGCATTTTATATTCCACATAATCGATAGTTTCCAGGGTAATTAACTGTTGGGGTACATAGATAATGCCCATGATGAAACCCTGCAAAAAGAACAGGACAAAGAAGAGGATAGGTGAAATTAATAATACCCCGGTCACATTAAGAATAAAAATCGTGGTAGAAATGATGGCCATTCCCAAAAAGCCGATCTTGACGGTTTTGAGGAAATCGCCAACCAGCTTGATGACCATGGGGGCGAAAAGCGCGCCAAGGACATTGGTGGCAACCGCCATTACACCGTTGATCCCAGATAAGAGACTGAATTTTTCAGCATTCACCGCGCCGGTGAGAGGGTCAAAACAGTAGGCATATTTAATAAAGTAAAGCAGTGTTGCAGTGCTGATCGTCCAGGTAAAACCGGAAAATATGGTAGCCAAAATGTTGACAAACATCGGCCGGTTCATCTTTAACATGCCCCAAATGTCTTTGACGGATATTTTGGTTTTTATCTCTACAGTGTTTTCCTCGATCCTGCCTTCCTTGACGAGGGTCACACCGATAATGGAGAAAACCGCCATCAGTCCCATTAAGGTGGAAATCACAATGGTAATGGATAGGGCAATATTATCAAGTTTGCCGTTGACAGCTGTGATAATCGACAGAACGGTAATGAACGGTAATAGGACGAGCACTTCCCAGATGCGGGGGATGTTCGTGAATTTAGCCCTCAAGGCGACATCGTTCGTGATGGACTGGATAAGCAAAGAACGGGAGGAAAAAGCCCATCCCATTTCCCACATAACATAAAACAGGGTTACCCAGATGCTGACAAGGACTTTATCCGCCTTTACAAAATAGGGGATGCTGAACAGAGCGATAGTGGAGAAGACCAGCAGGAATATGGACAAGAAGGCAAATTTTTTATATTTTCCAAAGCGCCCCCATTTGGCATTGTCCATGACCCAGCCTTGAAATGGATCGTCGACGATGTCGATGATGCGGGCAACCAGCAGGACGGTGGTTGCCAGGGTGGCGGCAAAACCGACCTTACCCACCAGTTGATCAATGCCAGCATAATCGGTCAGGTAGATCATGAAGAAATACATATAGAGGACTGCTCCACCTGCCTGGGCAAAGGACATGGTGGAAAAGCCAAACAGGGTCTTGAAATTGTAAGGATACGGCTTTCTTACTTTACCTTTTGGGGTGGGGTCTATGACAGGTTCCTGTACATTTGCTTCCATGGGCTTGGTCTCCTATTTTCTGATCATTAAATTCAATATCAAAACGTGGTGAAAGATCACTACCTCAAATTAAACGGACAGATGAATATGATCCAAGTACACCTGGATCACATTGCGGAAGATCCTTATCTGCTCATCTACCGGCAGGGACTGCTCAGCAGCCATGAGATCACCCCTATTGGCCATTAGTTCCAAAAAGCTGGCAATGGTATTGAGGAGAACGATCACCTGGGCGCGATCCTTTTTAAGCTCCGGACGCTTCAGTTCGTTTCTTGAGGGAACAAAGGAATATACCTGTTCCTTGAACCAGTTGGCCAGTGTTTCATTGGGGTAGTGATCCCCGTAGAGATGATTGAACATGCCCAGGTAACGGTAGGCATCACGTAACTCATCGAAATGATCGATTATGGCAAGCATCAAATCGCTTTCAGAAAGGTGTTTAGTGGCAGGCTCCGTCTGTTCTGCTGCCTGTGAGATCTTGTGGAGCATCCTGGCTGCGATCTCAAAGGCGATCGGGTCACGATCAGCGAAATAGCGGTAAAGTGAAACGCGGGTGATGCCTGCTTCCGCCGCGATCTCGCTTAATGTGACATTTTCGAGACCTTTTTCCAGAAATAACTTTTCAGCGGTGTCGAGGATATTAACCCGTCGCTTATTGACCTGGTTTTTACCTGCCTGTCTGTCTGCTTCCAACTTGGAAATGCTCATAATTTGAAATTCCTGAATTTAATGGTTGATTTATTGAATTTAATGTAACACAGTGATACAATAATGTCAAGATTGTCAAATCGCTATTAAGGCGATCAAGCAATCCGGGTTAGAATCCATTCACTGCAAGTAATTGGAAAATGACCCAGAAATAATCAACCATTGGGTATATAAAGCATAAGTCTATTGCCAATATGCGAATTATTTCAAATAAAGGAGAAAATATAAAATGAAAATGGAAAAATTGATCCTGAACCAGGAAAGAAATGTCAGCCTGGTCACAATGATACAGGAGGTGGGAGGGGAATTTGGCAGTGTGGTTAAAAGGCCGGCCATCCTCGTTCTGCCAGGTGGGGGGTATGCCATGTGCTCAGACCGCGAAGCCGAGCCGGTAGCCCTGGCTTATGCCAAAGCAGGTTACCAGGCATTTATCCTGCGCTACTCGGTGGGAGAGCATAAAGCCTGGCCCAACCCACTGGGTGATTATGAACAAGCCATGGCATTGATCCGCAGCAAGGCTGAGGAATGGCATATTTATGAGGACAAGATCGCCGTGATCGGCTTTTCGGCAGGCGGACACCTGGCGGCATGTGCGGCAACGATCAGTAAGAACCGTCCCAATGCTGCCATCCTGGGATATGCCGCAGTAGAAAAGAAAATTCTGGATATGCTGCACCCGGAACTGCCCATCCCCGGAGAACATGTCGACGCCAAGACCTGCGCCTGCTTCCTGTTCGCCGCCAGGGATGACAGAGCCGTAGCGATCGAAAATACAGTCAATTTTGAGCTAGCCTTGATCAAGGAAAATATTTCGTTTGAGTCGCATGTCTATGCGTTTGGTGGTCATGGATTTTCGACAGGGGAAGACAGCCTGGGCATTACCAAAATGTGCAGCCGACTGCCACACTGGGTGCAGGACAGCATTGAGTGGTTGGGTGATATATTCGGTAAATTCGGGGATAAAGCCATGACGCACCCTGCCTGCCCCGGCAAAGTGGGATTCGACCGGGAACCCAAATTGTCGGTTTACTGCACGGTCGGCCACTTAAAAAAGCAAAGCCCCGAAACCCAGGCCATGCTGGCACCGGTTTTTGTGCAACTGGATGCGGTGATCGCAAGCTACAAGGAAAAAGGAATGGACATCAGCGGGTATGTACAAAATGAGCGATTACAGGATTTGCTGCAGATCATCAAAGTGCCACAGGAGCAAATTAACCAACTGGATTCCGGGTTGACACAGATTGCGAACATTTTCTAGGAGAGGTCTGAGATGCTCCAGGTGTACGATTTGCAGGTCGAGTACCTGACCAACCCATTAGGCGTTGATGCTACGCACCCACGCTTTTCCTGGAAGCTGAAGAGCGACCGCCAGGCAGTCAGGCAGACCAGCTGGCGCATCCAGGCGTATTCAGGAGACAGGCTCATCTGGGACAGCGGGACAGTGCCCGACAGTGAGAGCCAACGCATCCGCTACGAGGGAACTGCGCTGGAGAGCAGGCAGCAGGTCAACTGGAAGGTCACAGTTAGCGCTGTGGATGGGGATGGCGTGGTCGAGGTGGCTGAAAGTGCGCAGGAACATTTCGAAATGGGTCTGTTGAGGCAGGATGATTGGGTGGCAAAATGGATCGAAGCGGAAGGTGACATTGATAAGGATGCACATAAATCTGCGCCATACCTGCGCAGGGAGTTCTTCGTCAGACCAGGTCTAAAACAAGCCCGCATCTACCAGAGCGCACATGGGCTTTATGAGTTCTGGATCAACGGGCAAGCGGGTACAGAGGACAAATTCAAACCTGGGCTGACCAGTTACTACAAGCGGATCCAATACCAGGTTCATGACATCACGCAGCTTTTAGTCGAAGGCGTCAATGCCTGGTCGGTGATGCTGGGCGATGGCTGGTGGCGCGGCAACCCCTTGATCAACAATTTTGGCTACAAACTGCACTTCCTTGGCCAGATCGAGCTCCTCTATGAAGATGGCAGCAGAGAGACCGTTGCCACAGGTAAGCAGTTCAAACACGCGACAGGGGGATTGCTGGCATCGGACATGAAGATGGGTGAAATTTTTGACTGTCAAAAAGAGCCACAAGGCTGGAAACTGGCAGGCTTTAATGACAGCCAGTGGGCATATGTGCACCTGACCGAGGAACATGCAGACGCACAATTGATCGCCAGCCGCAGCATGCCAGCCCGCGAGAATGAGCGCTTTGAGGCAAAGCCATTCCGCGATGCGGATGGGAACCTGGTCTTGGACTTCGGGCAGAACATTGCCGGATACGTGCACATGAAATTGCGCGGATGCCAGTCCGGACAGGTTGTCCACCTGTTGCACGGTGAGGACATCAAGGAAGGTCGGTTTTCGATCGAGAACATCCACCCGGCTGTCACGCCTCCAATTCCCTTCCAGGAGGTGATTTATACCTGCTGCGGAAAGGCACTGGAGGAATTTTGCCCCCAGTTTGCGATATTCGGCTTCCGCTATGTCCTTTTGGAAGGCTATGCTGGTGAGATACTACCCGGCGACTTCACAGCAGTGGCTGTCTATTCTGCAATGGACGAAACCGGCTTCTTCACCTGCTCCAATCCACTGATAAACCAGCTGGTTCGCAACAGCATGTGGAGCATGAAAGGCAATTTCCTGGATGTGGCAACAGACTGCCCGACCAGGGAGCGCAACGCGTGGACGGGAGACTGCCAGGTCTTCGTGCGCACAGCCACTGATTTCATGAATGTCTATCCATTCTTTGAGAAGAGTTTACAGGACATGGCTCTGGAACAGTATCCCAGTGGAAAAATCGGACTGACCTTCCCTTCCACCAGCAGCTATCACAACCCGGAAGAGCTCGAAAGGCAGAAAGCAGCCAACCCCATGTGGGCACTGGCGGGACCAATCGGGAACGGGAATTTTGCCGAGGACAGCGTAGGCTGGGGGGATGCGGCGGTATGGATCCCGTATATGCTCTACCTTTGTTATGGTGATGAGCAGATCCTGCTTAACCAATATGACACCGCCAGGAAATGGGTGGATCACATGCTGCGGTGTGCCAAAGAGCATAACCCGGTGTATGAAGAGGAACCTCAGTACCATACTTATGAAGACGGCGAGCTGGATGCGGACTACATTTACGACACACGCTTCCATTTTGGAGAATGGCTGGAGCCCATCACGGATAACCCGGTCACTGGTGCCGAAACCCTGGCTGATGCTTTCGCCAGAGCCCTGAAATACGGCAAACCAAAGGTAGCCACGGCTTACATTTGCCGATCTGCGGAAAACCTGGCCCATATGGCGCAGATCCTGGGGTATGCAGAAGACCATGCCAAATATTCCAAAATCGTTCACAAGATCCACAGGGTTTATGACAAGTACCTGATCGCAGAGGACGGCAGCATCGAAGTGGGGCACCAGGCGGCTTATGTGCGGGCACTGGCAATGAACCTGTGCAGCGGGGAGAAGCGCCCCAAGGTGGTTGCGCAGCTGGTGCGGGAGATCGAGAATTATCAATACAGGTTGAATACGGGCTTTTTATCGACACCCTTCCTGCTGCATGTCCTGGTGGACGAAGGATACCTGGAGATCGCCTTCCGTATCCTTGAGCAGACGGAATGCCCGAGCTGGCTGCACCCGGTGCTGCTGGGGAGCACAACGATCCTGGAAGGCTGGGATGGGATGGACCGGCATGCCGGCTCATTCAACCATTACAGCTATGGGGCAGTGTGCGACTTCCTGTTCAGCCGGGTGGCGGGAATCCAGCCATTGTTTGACAAACCGGGCTATCGGGAGTTCATTCTAAAGCCGGTTGTCGGCGGCAGTTTGAGATACGCTGAAGCCAGGTATGAAAGCATTTATGGGACGATCATTTCCCGCTGGGAGAAGACAGAGACAGGCTTGAGATATTCCTGTACCATCCCAGTCAATACAACTGCCGCGCTTACCCTGCCTGATGGGGAAAGCCACCAGCTGGGCAGTGGAGAATATATTTTCGATCTAAGGAGGAACAAAGCATGAAAACCCAAGAGGAGCTTAAGGCACAAAAACTCCAATTCCTGGAAACAAAAAAGATGTTCGCTGCCATGCCTTCGGCAGGCAGACGTTTGGAGATCCCAAGGCCGGGAAAGAAAAGTATTGAGGCGATCTGGTATGAGTCTATAACAACCGACCATGCCCTTCCTGTTTATATATATAACCACGGCGGCGCATGGGTGGCTGGCGACCCTATCATGGATGATAAATATTGTGCCAGTATGGCACAGCGTATCCCCGCAGTGGTCATCAACCTCAACTACAAGAAATTGTTCGAGGAACCCTTCCCCTATCCACAGGAAGAAAATGTCGACACAGTCAAGTGGCTTAAGGACAACACAAAAGAATTAAATGTAGATCCCGACAAGATTGCTCTCGGCGGGGGAAGCGCCGGCGGGCACATCGCGGCAGGCGCAGCCATTCTTTTAGCCGCAGAAGACATCAAAATTTCAGGACAGATCCTGGAATTTCCATTTACCGATTTTACATTCCAAAGAGAAGGGATGTCTGAAGAGATTATTGGCCTGTTGAATCAAATGCACGATGAATTCTTTCCTGACCTGCCGATCACTGACAAGGTGGCATCGCCCTGCCAGGCAAGCAATGAAGAGTTGAAAAATGTCGCACCTGCCGTCATCATCATAGGGACGAAAGACCCCCTGTATACCCAGGGGATGAATTATGCAAAAAGGCTGGAAGATGCAGGGGTCCAAGTGCTGGTGAAAGCATATCCCGGGGCAGGACATGGATTTATGCTGGATGGCATGGTCGAAGGGAGTAAAGAAGCGCTGGAACAGAAAGCCATGGCTGCTGATTGTGTCGAATTCAAGGTGCATGTGCTGAGGGAGATGTTCCAGTAAAATCAATCGCTGAAAAAATGGATGGATTTTTCCTTACTGCATTAATCGTAGCGATATCAACACTAATAAATGAGGAGTGATTTCTAAATGTTCTATTTAACAGATGAGCAAAAAAAGCATGTGCGGCACCTTTTGGAACAAATGACCCTGGAGGAAAAGCTTGGACAGATGAACCTGGCCTCGATCACGGTGGTTGGTGGCATCACCTTATCCTTAGAGGAAATCATGACCATGTACACCGAGGGCAGGATCAGTGCTGAGGAGATACACAAGATGTTTGCCAACGCCACCAAAGATTACCGCGAGGCTGACATCCGGGCAGGCAGGCTGGGCAACATGATGTACAGCAGTCCAGAGAAAAGCAATGAACTGCAGAAGGTTGCCGTGGAAGAAAGCCGGCTGGGGATCCCGCTGCTGTTTGGGAATGATGTGATCCATGGCTTCCGTTCCGTGTACCCGATCGGGATCGCAGAGGCGGGAACGTTTGACGTTGAGCTATTTGAAAAAACCGCTGCCATGGCAGCCAGGGAATCACGGGCAGCAGGCATCAACTGGCATTTTGCGCCGATGATCGATGTGGCAAGGGACGCCAGGTGGGGACGCGTTTCGGAAGGACCAGGGGAGGACCCCTACCTGGCAAGCCAATTTGCTCGAGCCAAAGTACGCGGCTTGCAGGGAGGTGATTCCAGGGTCGCAGCCTGCTTGAAACATTACGTGGCTTACGGCGCCTGTGAAGGCGGGGAAGATTACCAGACGACCAGCATGGCCCGGTCGCTGCTCTATAACGTCTATTTGCCGCCTTACCGGGCGGCAGTGGATGAAGGAGCTGTTTCGGTCATGTCATCCTTCAACGATCTGAACGGCGTACCCTGCACAGCGAATGAATTCACATTACGGAAGATCCTGAAGGGAGAGTTGGGCTTCGAGGGATTCGTGGTCAGCGATGCAGGCTCGATCAAGGAATGCGTCACCCACGGCATTGCCAAGGATGACAAAGACGCAGGCATCAAGGCTGCGAACGCCGGCCTGGATATGGATATGGGCACAGAGATCTTCCTGAAACACCTGGCAGAGGCGGTTGAGGAGGGGAAAGTACCAATGGCAGTGATCGATGAAGCGGTCGAGAGGATCCTGTCGATCAAAACCTGGCTGGGCCTGTTCGAACAGCCGTATATCCTGGAAGCAGCCCTGCACACCTTTGATGTCATCCCTGCGGAACATGTCAGTCTGGCGCTGGAAACCGCCCAGAAAGCCATTGTGCTGCTTAAAAATGAGAACCAGTTGCTGCCACTTAACAAGGAAACAAAGATCAGCCTGGTTGGTGAACTGGCAGGTCTCAAGAAAGAAGTCGTTGGTGCCTGGGCGTTAAGCTGGCAGGAAGGAGACTGTGTATCAATCCTGGACGGCCTGACAAATGCTGGTGGGAACTTCACCTACCATGCATGCTGCGGACCCACCGGAGACATCAACCAGGAAGAGGTCCAGGCAGCGGTCAGCGATGGGGATGTGATCGTCGCTGTGGTAGGTGAGACCAGCCACATGTCCGGCGAAGCAGCATCCCGGGCGGATATCACCCTGCCGGGAAAGCAGAGAGCCCTTTTGGAAATGCTTATGGCATCAGGCAAACCGGTCATTGCGATCCTGATGAACGGGCGACCGCTGGCACTCTCCTGGGAAAAGGAACACGTGCCGGCGATCATCGAAGGCTGGCAGCTGGGCATCCAGATGGGCAATGCGATCGCCTCCGTCCTGTACGGCGACTACAACCCCAGCGGCAAGCTTTCGGCGTCCTTCCCCAACCTGCCAGGGCAGTGCCCGGTGTATTACAACCACTTCAACACCGGCCGACCCGGCAGCAAGGTGCCCTTCACAAGCAAGTATTCCGATGCAGGCTGGAAGGCAGCCTACCCATTTGGCTACGGGTTGAGTTACACAACCTTCGAACAGCGGGATTTTGTGCTGAGGGAGGAAGCAGAGCAGCTGGTGGGAACGGTCACCATCCAGAATACAGGTGAGCGGGCCGGGACGGAGACGGTTCAGTTATATATGCGTGATGTGACCGCCAGCCTTGTCAGGCCGGTAAAGGAACTGAAAGGTTTCCGGAAAGTGCACCTGGTACCGGGAGAATCCGCCGAGGTAAGCATCCCCCTTTTGAAAAAGGAGATGGGATTCTATGACAATGAGGGTATATATCGCCTGGAAGACGGAAAGTTCCAGGTCTTTATGGGCGGTGACTCGGAGAATTGCCTGATGCAGGAGATCGTGCTTAACTTCTGATCACGACAAGAAGAGGAGCGAAGAAATGAAAGGAACTGCCAATTACGATGCCCGGGCGCTGAAGCGTTTAATCAAGGGAGAACGGTTTATCACATCCCAGGGAGCAAAAGTGAAAATCAGCCAGGGGGCGGACATTCAACCGGGATTCCTGGACCCATGGCTGCTGGAGCGGATCCAGTCATCAGCAGACCAAAGACAATCCCAAGGCGGACCTGACCTGCAAAGCATCATCAATTCGGACATGGGCATTGAAAAACTGCTGGTTCTGCTGCGCGATCTAGGTTTGAGCGCCAGGGGAGATGCCAATACGATCGACCTTTGCCAGGATGAGATCCAGGTGGATCACAGCGAGCATGTTTTCTGGGAGAACAAGATCAAATTGTGGCGATACCAGAAGAAGGAGTTTGACAGCTCCAAAAGCCATCCCTGCCTGGTGCACTTTCACGGGGGCGGATTCTTTGCCGGGTCACCGGATGGGCATAACGACATGCTCAAATACATTGCCGAAAAGGCGGATGCGGTGGTCTTTGACCTGGACTATTCGCTCAGCCCTGAGTATAAGTTCCCGCATGCCTTTATGGAATGTTATAACGCAGTCAGACATGTATATGAGCATGCGGCCGAGTACCATGTGGATCCCAAGAAGATCGCCATCGGGGGCGGAAGTGCCGGAGCCAACCTCTCGGCAGCAATCACGTTAAAGGCAAAGGCTGAAGGCAGCCCACCGATCACGCTGCAGGTGCTGATGAACCCGGCGGTGTTGTTTGGGGCGACCGTAAGAGAAGGGTATGTGTGGGATAAAGACGAATTTTTCGTGGCGG
>CAYSZB010000049.1:0-17309 GCA_964435475.1 uncultured Anaerolineaceae bacterium
CAAAATTCGATTCACTTATCTTTTGATCAGAACCAAATTGCCTCCATCGGTAGCCATCAGGACCAGGTTTTCGCCAAACCCTTGAGAGAGATGATTAATGGTCTGGTTCAAGATGGAAGGATCATAAAGAGACCAGGTTGCGCCTTTATCCTTGGATATATACAAGCCGCCGGTCGTCCCAGCCAGGATCCAACCGGGGTTGGTCGGGAAGTTCAACATGGAATTAACCTGGCTGTTAACCAACCCACTGAATGACCATGTAGCGCCATAATTAATAGATTTATACACTCCATTGCCAATGGTAGCCGATCCAGGATCATCACTGGTTCCTGCATAGATGATATTGGTCCCTGTACTGTCAAAAATAAAAGAATTAACCCTCTGACCGAGAATCCCCGCATTCACTTTCTCCCAATCCCACAGCGTAGAGTCCTCTGTTTTGATGGCCGAACGTTCATAATTCAGACCCATGTACGCACGGATCATTGTGCCAGGATCAAAAATACTCGCATAATATGGTGTATTCATAGTGTATTCTGTCTTTTGCCAGGAGTTTCCACCATCCAAACTCCGAAGGGCACTGACAGATGTGCCGATCAACATCTTGTCAGGATTGGACGAACTGATCGCTATGGTGTAAATCGAAGGATACGCAGATCTCTCCAATTGAATTTGCGATTGACCCAGGGCGTCGAGCAAAAGGTCTTCCTGGAACTCCTGGTACCATGAAAGGCTTGTCGGGTGTGCAAAGACCGGGTTGGTTAATGTTTGAGGGCTATCTGAACGGGAGATGACAGGAATGCCGTTATTCACAGAACTCCAATTGGCACCGCCATTGTTCGTGGCATAAACTCCATTTTCATTTGTTCCAGCAAAGATCGTGTTGGGATTTCCTGGCTTAAAAACAATTGTATTTACATACTCATCCGGCAATCCATTCATGACCCTGTTCCACGAGTTCCCGTTATCAAGAGATTTCCAGATGCCATTCCCATAAGCACTGACATACAGGATACCCGGATTATTGGGGTCATTGAGAGCAGAAACAATATTGTGTGCCTGGATGCCATTGTGGGAAACCGACCAATCCCTTCCTCCGTTGGTGCTTTTCCAAAGGCCTTTCTCCTTGACCCCGGCAATGACAATGGAACTATTGTTGGGCATGATCGCCAGGGTGTTATGGAAAGGACTCAAATAAACCCTGGGAGACCATAAAACACCGCCATCGACTGTTTTCCATAGACCATTGCTCATTGTTGATGCATAGAGCGTCAGGGGATCGTTGGGGTCCATGGTCAACTCCCATATCTTGGTGTCATTGGGAAGACCCAAATTTCTTGGGTACCAGTTATCGCCTCCATTGTTTGAGTAAAAGAAACTGGGGTCACCCCAGGTTGCCAGGTACACTCTCTGTGGGTTGTCCGGGTCAATTTCAATTTCCCTGGTCCTTTGAGCGTCGGTGGTTGAGTCCAGGCCTGAGTTCTTTTCATACCAGGTCACCCCGGCATCATAACTCTTGAATACCCCCCACCAATGCATGGCTGCGTAAACGATATTGGAGTTTGTTGGATCGATCTTGATATCATAGACGTAATCATCATTACCCGGGATACTCGCATGTCCCCAGCTCAATCCACCATTGGTTGACTTAAAAACACCGCCGCCATAGGAGTTGTAATCACCTTTAAATCCAAAGGTACCCGAGTTTGCATTCCTTGTACCCGCATAAACAATATTGGGATTATTCTTGTCAATCGTGATCACGTAGACCACTGCCGGCATGTACAGTCCGTTGCTGATCTGCATCCAGCTTTCTCCAGCATTGTTCGATTTAAACACACCGGCTCCATATGTGCCGGCATAGATCTTACTGTGATCGAAAGGATCTATTGCCAGGGAATAAATGTAAGGATTGGTTATGCCGATATTATGTGGTGTCCAACTGATGCCACCATCTACGGTTTTGAAGACACCAGAACCCCACGATCCCGCATACATGATATCAGGATCTAAAGGATCTATGACCAGGCTTTCTATGTTTCCGCCCATCGGACCAACGATCTTGCTCTGTCGGGTCGAGTAAACCAGCGGGAAGTATTGAAGAAATGGGCCTGCCTCACTTTCCTCCTGCTTTGTCAATTCAGTAGAAGTGGAAGAGACTAAAAAAGGCAGGAGTAATAGGAGTACCAATAAGATTTTTTTCTTCATAATGCGCGTTCTGACTATGGCGTTATTGGATCAAGCACTTCGGGAAAATCATTTAACGGTAAGTTTATCAACTTCGAAACAGGTCTGGCTGACATCCGGGAAGCTGGAAACGGCGAAAGCATTGACAACAGGGTTGGAAGTGAAATCGCAGGATTCAGCCAATCCCACCTGTGTTGAATTGGCATAATGACAGGCATCCGATCATGGTATTTGGAAATCAATTCGTTTGGGGTACAGGTGATGATCGTACACGAAAGAATTTTATTTTCAGGATCGGGTCTCCATTCATCATAAAGGCCTGCAAAGGTGAATGGTTCACCATTTTCGAGTTGGAAATAGTAGGGGGATTTTGGTTGGGAATTACCCAGTGTGGACCACTCAAAAAAACCGTCTGCCAGGATCAAACATCGCTTTTTGTTGATCAGGTTGCGAAATGAAGGCTTTTCGGTGAGAGTCTCAGCCCGGGCATTGATCATACGGTTTCCAATTTCCTTGTCCTTTGCCCAAAATGGTATCAATCCCCACTTGAACTGTTCGACAGACCTGCTTTGTGGATCCCTGACCACAGAAACAGATTGCGTGGGTGCAATGTTGTAATGTGGTTGATACATTTCAACAAAGGGGCCCAGCTCAAGTTTCTCCTGCAACTCTCCGGGATCAAGTGTAAGTGTAAACCTGCCGCACATTTTGTCCTCAAATAAATTTACTGATCAGACTATTTCAATCATTTCCAATGGGATCTGACCTTTTTGGATCAGTTCCTGTAATTTGCTGCGAGAATCTTCGTTAAATCCCAACAGTACAAGGCGTAGATCGAAGGCACCACTGGGCAAGGTATTATGGACAGTTCGAATGATATTTCCACCACTGGAACTGACAAGTCCGGCAATATAGGCAAGAACCCCTGGTTTATTGGTCTGGTTGGAGCCCTGGATGCGCAGCGTGGTCCAGTCAAGACTTTGCCGTGAGATTTCAGCCTCATCCATGGTCTTTTCCAGTTCCTCGACCTGGACTGATCCACCACCAACTGCTGAATACAGGTCATCCAGGTTCGCACACGCCAACAAACCGAGCAAACTTTCCACCTTATCCCTGTTCAAAGCCTGGACGTCTTCCAGGGCAAGAATTCCCCGCTGGGCCAATAAAGTGTGTATCTTCTCCCTGCCCTTGGCACTGGTGTTTTTTAATGCCACCATTGCTAAAACCACTCTCAACTGCCTTGCCGTGGAGATATTACAATGATCCAGCCACTCTGGGTTGGGTTTTAGATGCTCGCCCCAGGTGATCACCTCAACCACATCACCAGGATTCAACATGTCATAAATGTGTTTCTCCTCGCCATTGACGAGTACTTTATGGATCTTATCCAGCAGGAACTCCTGGATCGCTGCCACGCCATCCAGAACTGTCGATCCTTCCGGTAAGAATCGTGTACCACCGTAAGGGGTCAGTATCTGGACCGGGCGGTATCGACTGATATCTTTTCCATTCTGGATCGCATAGATCACTCCCCAGGTGTTCTCACCCTCCATTTCCTCGGTGGTGATGGCAATTTCTGTTGCTCCGCGACCCGGCAACCAGGCAGTGACTTGCAACGCCCGATAATTGTTCTGTGGACTGGCAATGTAATCATCAAAGCGATCCTGGTCCAGAAAACGGCTGAAATGCCTGTTGACTTTCGCCAACAAGCGGTAGCAAGTAGTTTCGTCATTATTCTTGACGATCATCCTGAAACTGACAATATCATTTACAGCAGAAAAATCGTCAAGGGATGTGCGCCTGGCACGGGCCATGCGCTGGAGCTTGTCCCATGCCTGCCAGTAGCCATTGACGGTGAACCTGACTGCCCCATCGATCCCTTCCTGGTCCATGATTTGGGCCAGGTCATAAATTGTGGAGCGAATGAAATCAATATTTAACCTCGGATCAGAGTCAATCCTTGACTTGACAATGCCAAAGGTTTCAGGCTCAACATATGGAAAAGCCATATCCTCAAGCCATCGCCGCCAGCGATAGCAGTTCAGGATGCCTGCAAGTTTGCCATATGCCCGGATCGCTTCATTGGCTTTCTGCCACTGTTTTCCCCTCGACATGTAGTTAAGGGTCATCAGGTTGTGGCTCTTATCTGCCAGTTTCACCAGGAAAACCCCTGGATCACGGAACATGGCAATCTTGCGCAGCGTTTCAAGCTCCCGTGATCTGCCATCCCGGGGATTGCTCATCTTGGTGACTCCGTCAATGATATGCGCGACTTCGTCGCCTAACTTGCCGGGAAACATTGAACGTATCTCTTCGATGGTCTCCCCCTGGTCTTCAACAGCATCGTGTAATAATGCAGCGATCGTCCAGGCTTCATTTTGCACCAATCGGTCAATGAAGGCCGCAACCCAGCCGCAATGGGTTTCAAAATAAGGCTCACCCGAAAGCCTGGTCTGACCACCATGGATCTGTTTTCCCCATTCATACGCACGGGCTATTGCTTCCGTACGGGGTGTAAAACAATCCACCTGGAATTCTCCAAGCAATTTAGGCCGTATTTCATTTATTGTTTCGACTTCAACCATTCAGCACCAGATTCATTAATTAATCATTAATATCATTAAGATCTTGGCCATAGATCCGTCACAACTTACTATTTCTTCTTATTAAAGCCTATTTTGAGCCTCCAAGAGATTATTATCTCATTGTTGGTAGTGAAGTTATAAGAGTGAATTATATCAACACTTTTGAAGGCACCTTAATAAGCAACAAATTTCATATTACCAATTTCATCTCTACTCGATGAGACCATATACTGGTACCTGTATGTAGAGACCCACCTCCGCATATGCCCAAATGCTGGAGTGCCAGGAGAATTAGCTGACCTTGTTTCGTTTCCTCCTCCCCGAGTTATGGTCAAAGCTAATTCTCCTGGATCAGGGTCTTCAGATCTCCCCAAAAATTTAATAGCGCAATAATTTTTAGATCAATCCTGCTTGTTTTAACCATGAAACTGTGTCTTTCATGGTATCTGCAAAAGGTCTCGGATGATAATCCAGGCCGAACTGGGCCTTTGAATGAGAAATTTGCCAATTTCCTGCAAGTGCATCCAGGGAAGCAGTGGTTATAAGTGACTCCTTACCCAGCGCTGTGAAATAAAATGACGCCAATGGCAGGAACAACCTGACCAACCAGATGGGCAGATAAATCCTGTTGCGGGGTTTTGCAAGAAGTGCATCAATCATCCCGGAAAAGCTTTCCAGGTCGACCCTGGTGCCTGAGATGAGGTACCTGGAACCCGCTGGAGCTCTGGTCAACGCAGTAATGGCAGCTTGAGCCACATCGCGCACATCAACCCAGTCTGCCTCACCCTGGACAAGGATCGGGTATTTGCCTTTGCAGAGATCGATTAACGCCTGGGTGACCTTTCCCTTTTTAAAATCAAAAGGACCGATAATGCTGGTCGGGTTCAAGATAATTGCATCAAAACCCTTTTCGATCTCATCACGGATTATCTTTTCACTGAGCATTTTTGAATAAGCGTAAGGAGAGGCATTACCCTCTGAAACCAGTGGAAAAGCCTCGTCAACTGGCAGAGACATGTCACTGCGATCAAAAGCCTCGATCGAACTGAAGTGGACCAACCGTTTTACCTTGCAGGCTTTACATGCCTTAACCACATTTTCTGTAGCAACAACATTCACACGATACAGTTCATCCCACTCATTTTCCTGTATAGAGACAAAGCCTGCAGCATGGATCACAAAATCAGCACCTGCAAAAGCCCTGGTAAGTGAATTCACACTATTGATATCCCCCTCAACCAGTTCAAGATCAAGGTTCTCCAAAGCCCTTTTACTTGAATGGACCAAAGCTCTGACCTGGTAGCCCTGTGTCAGCAATTCACGAACAATATTTGCACCAATATGCCCTGAGGCACCCGTTACAACCACCAACATCGATAATCTCCTGGCACACAATCATAACACTGAACAAATCTCATCAAGATTCCCTTGTAATAGAACAAATATTCTATTATAATAAGTGCATGGATACCCAAATTTTGATACCCCGGGCAGGGCAGATCTCCCTGCTGATTGCCCCATCTTCAGCGATCACCGTCCTTATGGAAATGACAGCCCAGATCGCACTGCAAAGGCACATCCTGATCCTCGATGGCGGCAACCGCTTTGATGGCTATGGGCTGGCACAAACCTTGCGGAAACACACGGTAAATATCAACCCGGCACTTCAAAACGTGCTTCTCAGCCGCATATTCACCTGTTACCAGATGAAGGCGTTCTTAAGTGAATTCACTGACAACACCCTGCCTATCCTGGTGCTGGACCTGTTGGCGACTTTCCTTGATGAGAACGTCAAACTGCCCATGCGGCAAAGCCTTCTATCTGATTGTCTCAGTTGTCTGCAAAAACTGAGCCGTTTGAACCCGGTTGTACTGTGGGTCAGAAAGCGTTCGCTGCCCCAGGTTGAAGATGAAGGCTTACTGGATCAGGTATTCAGCGCATCCAACAGGGTCTGGCACATTGAGAATTCTGCACCCGGCGCCAGCCAGCCAGCGCTTTTCAACCTGTCGGGACAATTTAATGCTGATCTTTCAGCAGGAAAGTAGGAGTTATGGGACGTACACTTGCCTCAGCCACACAGGTTCTTATACATGAGGAAGGTGCATTCTCGCGGTTCAGGCGTGCTTTGCGCCGCCAGGACCAGTTGGCCCTTGATGACCTCTTCAATGCGGCACAGAATCACCTTTCAGCCGCTGCCTATGCAGCGAGCGCCCTGCCTTTTGAAAGTTTCCTGCTTGCCATGTTGCTCGAGGAGCACAAAGAAGTCATGCGCCTGCGGCAGGCGGTCGCAGAACTCCAGGAGATGCATGCCTGAACTGGACGGATGGTTGCTTGATCTTTTTGAAGATCAAAATGAAGGTGCGGTATTTTACTTCATCAGCCAGGATGGCAGGCGGGTGCGCCTGCACCAGGAGTTCCCGATCGTCTTTTACGCCCTGGGAACGAATAGCGAACTGCGCAGTTTATGGCGCTTTCTTGCCTCTCAACCCCGCCCTCCCAGGCTTCGTCGTGATACCCGCTATGATGTTTTCAGTCGACGCCATGAAACGGTATTGGCTATTGAAACATCTAACGCCTATACGCAGCGAGCTCTCTTCCAGCGCATGCTGCAGTTCTTTCCAGATTTAACCTATGCCGATGTCGACATCCAGTTGTCACTGCGTTTTTCCGCCGCCACAGGCGTTTTCCCAACTGCCTGCTGCCATGTCGTTTTTGATGAAAACCACAAAATGCTGCAGATCAATTCCCTTGATGATGCATGGTCGGTCGCTGAGCCATCAATCCCCCTGCGGGTAATGCGCATCACCCCTGGCGATAACCCTGCCCATGCCGAACCCCGCCAGTTGCTGATCGACATGGACGGCAAGACATGCCAGCTTGATCTCAAAGACGAAAGACCGCTGTTGGTCAATTTTTGCGCCCTGTTGAAACGCTTTGACCCTGACCTGCTCCTGACGGAGTGGGGCGATACATGGCTGCTGCCCAGGCTGATCGAATTATCCCAAAAGCACGGCATTCACCTGGCGCTCAACCGTGAACCACACAGGGACATCCGCTGGCAGAAAGAGCGCTCTTTCTTCTCTTATGGTCGGGTTGTCTATCGCGGGCAACAGGTCCAGCTTTTTGGCCGCTGCCACATCGACAGGCGCAACGCATCGATGTGGAATGAGTATGAACTGGATGGCGCCATGGAAGCTTGCCGGGTAACATCATTGCCCCTGCAGGTTTCTGCACGCACTTCCCCCGGCACAGGAATCTCGTCCATTGAAGTCCTGACAGCCCTGCGCGAAGGAATTCTTGTGCCCTGGCAAAAACAACAAGCCGAAATGATCAAACCGGCGGCTGAACTTTTTTCAGCCGACCAGGGCGGCCTGGTGTATCAACCGCAAGTGGGCGTCCACAAGCATGTAGCGGAGATCGACTTTGTGTCACTCTACCCGGCGATCATGGTCAACTTCAACATTTCCCCGGAAACCATTTTGTCCGATCCCACCGCCCCAAACGTCGTCCCCACGCTGGGTATCGCCATTGATGACTCTCAAATGGGTATCGTTGCCAAAGCACTCAAACCGCTGCTCACAAAACGCGTATCCCTCAAAACGCAGTTAAGCAAACTATCCCCCCGGGACGCATCATACAACTCCCTTTCAAGTCGCGCCTCTGCACTTAAATGGCTGCTTGTGACCTGTTTTGGCTACCTGGGTTACAAAAATGCACGTTTCGGGCGCATTGAAGCCCACCAGGCAGTGACGGCCTATGGGCGCGAGCTTTTGCTGCGGGCAAAGGAAGCGGCGGAAGAAGCGGGTTTCGAGGTATTACACCTTTATGTCGATGCACTCTGGGTTTGTAAAGCGGGTTGTGAAAAACCGGCTGATTTTGAAGAATTGCTTTGCCGCATTATTGAGCGCACCAATATTCCAATTGCCCTGGATGGCGTGTACCGCTGGGTGGTTTTTGTGCCATCGCGCCTGAATGCAGACCGCCCGGTGCCCAATCGCTATTTTGGTGTCTTCCAGGATGGTTCACTCAAGATGCGTGGCATCGATGCCCGCCGGCATGACACCACACCGTACATTGGTCAAACGCAAAAGCATATTCTGGAGATGCTGGCAGAATACGCCGAACCACGGGACGCACTGCCGTCCGTACTGCGATACCTGAAGATGCGCTTGCGAAAACTACGCAATGGCGAAGTACCTCTAAAGGACCTGTTGGTTAAGCAGAGGTTGGGCCGCAAGGTAGAGGCTTATCGCACATTACCCGCTGCCGGGCGTGCCGCCAGGCAGCTTGAAGCGGTTGGCAAACGACTGGAACCCGGTCAGAGGGTTGTCTTTCTTCACATGCGGGGTGAGCCCGGGGTTCATGCCTGGGATCTTCCAAATCCGCCCGATCCACGGTCAGTTGACTGGCTGTACTACCAGGAACTGATGATCCGGGCAGCATCAACCGTCCTACAGCCCTGGGTTGGCTCTGAAGTGAAACTGAGAGACCTGGTTCTTAAAGAAACAGTCCAATTGAGACTGCCCAGGATGATCTCCAGGCATCCAGTTATCCATTCACTGCCAATCCTGGCAAAGCCTGTCCTTCTTCCTGCGCCAAAAGCGGAGAACCTGGTTACGATCGATTGCTGGGAACAATTCTGAAATTAAAAGCACAATTGTCTTCGTAAGTTATGACCAGCCAGTCCTGCCTCACCTTTCCGGGACAACAAAAAACTGCAGGTCATTGCTGACAAGGTCAAGTGTACAAAAAGAACGCGGTTCAGGGTATACCCCGCCTAAAGCTCCAGGGTTGATGATGCGCGTCTGGAAGTATTGTTTATCGAAATGCTCGTGGGTATGACCGCGAATGATGTAATCGTACTGCCTGAGATGAACAGCTACCAACACCTGTTCCTCGACCTCCCCATGCAATACCATGATCTTCTTATCGGCGATCTTCCCGTCAAAGAATGGGCCGGCAAATGAGTCGTTGCCTAACTTTTGCACCTCAAAGTTGATAAGTCCTCTTGATCGGTCCCAGTTTCCATAGGTATAGATCAGACGGAATCCATCAAAGTATTGGATCAGGCCCATATCGCCAAGGTCACCACAGTGAATGACTGTGGTGATGTCCCTGCTGCGGAATTTACTCAATACGAAGAGCAAATTCGAGAGATTATTGTGTGTGTCAGATAAGATGCCGATCTTCATTTTGTTTCGAAGGATAATTATATGCGAAACTACTCAATAAAGGGCGAACATGGATGCGTACCGAACCTCTCTGTGGTAAAATTTTCATAGTTAAGCATTCAATTGGGAGAAAGCATGCCCACAGCTCTTCAAAAAGGTATAGAATCCGCTAAAGCTGGTCACCTGGATCTGGCTTTGTCGCATTTAAAGGATGCGATCATTGAAGAACCTGAAAATGCAAATGTGTGGGTGTGGCTGGCAGCGATCATTGAAGATGACACCAAGCAGGCGATCTTCCTCAAAAAAGCTCTCGAGATCGATCCTGACAACCGTCCTGCCTTGCGAGGCATGACTTACCTTGAACGCAAGAAGACAGTTGCACCCAAACCAAACGAGAAATTATCTGATTACACAAGACCAATCGGGTTATTCAAAAAAGAGCAGGAAGTACCCAGGCAAGCAGAACCCGAGATCACATCATCCCAGGTCCAATCTCATCCCTCGCGAGAGGAAGTTCATAAAAGGACTACCCCGATCCCGGTAGAAGAACATCAGGGGGTTTCACCTGAACAGGAACTGGCAAAAGCAAAGAAAAAAACTGCCTGGTTGGATGTAATTCTTTATACCATCATCTTGCTGGTATTTATTGTCATTGGTCTCTTGATCGGCTCCACCCTGCTGAAAATTGAGTTACCTTTCCTCTCAGCTCCAAAGGTCACGATCGAAGTTCCTGCACTGCCTGAAAGTGCCGGGGTTTATCTCCTTGATGGTGATAAGTATCTTGAAATGAGATCATTTACTGGCGTTCCAGATTATGAGGATGGCATACCAGCTACAGCCAATCGGGAAGCAATGGTCTTGATCAATAATCTGCCCTTTGCCTTTGACTCTCTTGTCTTTAAATATGAGGATGGCAAAAATGTACAGTTCTCGCGCATCCGCGTGGACGGTTCTTCCTTTTTCTTGATCCCGGGCGAATCACTGCTTAAAGGATTGTATTGCCTGATCGATCTAAATTCCGAAGGGATTGAACAATCACAATTCTGGTGCTTAAGAATCAACGAGTAACTTATCAAACATCGCTGATAAATTCATTTTTCACTGTATAACAGTGAGAGTTTATGATACTTTATCTTTGTCCGGAGAAGAGTGATAGACAAATCAATATTAAGTTCTGTTTGGATAGCTGAGAACATTAAAAAAATCGAAGTCAAGACCAGGAGCATTTCAAGAAAACAGCAACCTGGTCAATTTATCATATTAAGAATAGACGATTCAGGTGAGAGAGTGCCTCTCACAATAGTTTCTTCCAATCCTGAAAATGAGCAGATCACCCTGATAGTCCAGGATGTCGGTAAAAGTACGCATGACCTATGCTCCATGCAACCAGGGGAAGTCTTGCATGACCTAGTAGGTCCCCTGGGTAACCCATCCCACATCGATCATTTTGGACATGTGGTGATCATAGGAGGCGGAGTTGGAACAGCTGTTGCCTACCCGGTAGCCAAGGCACTAAAAGGAGCAGGCAACCATATAACAACCGTAAATGGTGCGAGGAACAAGGAACTTGTAATCCTAGAACAAGAATTGCTGGCGGTCAGTGACGAAAGTTATATCACGACAGATGATGGCTCATATGGCTTTCATGGATTCGTTACCCAACAGCTACAACTTCTTCTAGATTCCGGCAAAAAATTTAACCGTGCCATTGCCATAGGCCCCTTGCCTATGATGAGAGCTGTCGCAGAGGTAACACGTCCCTATAAAATTCCAACAATCGTCAGCCTGAACAGCATCATGGTTGATGGTACCGGGATGTGCGGCGGGTGTCGGGTCAAGGTTGGAAATGAAACCAGGTTCACCTGTGTTGATGGACCGGAATTTGATGGTCATCTTGTTGATTTTTCGATGATCATGAATCGCAATAGAGCCTATAAACATGAAGAATTATGCTCCATCGACTTGAGCGTAGAAAAGCTCAAGGCTGAAGAAAGAAAAGAAATCAAGAAGATACCCAGGCAGAAAATGCCTGAGAGAGATCCCCAGGAGCGCATCCATACCTTTGAAGAGGTCAACCTGGGCTTCACAGAGGAACTTGCACATTTAGAAGCCCTGCGGTGTTTACAATGCCACAAGCCACTGTGTGTGGAAGGCTGCCCCGTCGGTGAGAAGATACCTGACTTCATCAAACTGATCCTGGAGAAAAAATACCTAGAAGCAGCAGAAAAGATCAAGGAAGACAATGTGCTTGGAAGAGTCTGTGGACGGGTATGTCCCCAATCAGATCAATGCGAAAAAACATGTATTCTCACCAAAAGAGGAGAAGCAGTGGCGATTGGTGCCCTGGAGCGGTTTGTTACCGATTTTGCACGCAAGGCAGGTAATGTAGTACAAAAAACCATTTCACACAAGACCGGTCATAAAGTGGCTATCATTGGCAGTGGTCCCAGCGGATTGACCTGTGCAGGCGACCTGATCAGGCTTGGACATGATGTCACTGTTTTTGAGGCTTTTCATGACTTTGGTGGGGTTTTAATCTACGGAATTCCAGAATTCAGGCTACCAAAAGAAATTGTCCATGAACAAGTGGATAGCCTGAGGGAGTTAGGTGTGGAATTCATTGCCAATACGGTTGTTGGATTGACCTATACGATCGATGAATTAATGAGCGAAGAAGGATTCGATTCAATTTTTATTGGAGTCGGCGCAGGACTGCCCAATTTTATGAACATACCCGGGGAAGACCTGGTAGGTATATATTCATCCAATGAATTCCTGACCAGAGTTAACCTCATGAAAGCCTGGCAATTTCCGAAGGTGGACACACCAATTATTGACGTCAAAGGCAAACATGTGGCAGTTATTGGCGGTGGAAACACGGCACTTGACTCAGCCCGGGTCGCTTTGCGACTTGGTGCCAGCCAGGTTGACATCGTTTACCGCAGATCCGAAGCCGAAATGCCTGGCCGCCTTGAAGAGATCAAGCATGCCAGGGAAGAGGGGGTAAATTTTAACTTCCTGAGTGCACCAGTCGAGTTTATCGGTACACAGGAAGGCAGATTAACTTCAATGAAGTTAATTCACATGGAACTTGGTGAACCCGATTCTTCAGGCAGAAGACGCCCTGTCACCATCAAAGATTCAGAGCATGTTAACCCGGTGGACCTGGTTGTCATTGCCATCGGCAATGGCTCAAATCCCATCATCCAGAAAACAACCCCTGATCTCCAGTTCAATAAATGGGGAAATATCATCGTAGATGATAACTCCATGCAAACAAGCAAGGCAGGGGTATTTGCTGGAGGTGATATTGTCACTGGAGGAGCAACCGTCATTTTGGCAATGGGCGCCGGTCGCAAAGCGGCAGCAGCAATTGACAAATATCTCTCAGACAATTAGAACGGATAAATAACATGAAACAAGCAAAAAAGATCGTATGCATAGGAGCCGGTAGTTTTTCCTTTGGTTTAAGTACCTTGATCACCTTGCTTAAAAGCGAGGTTCTCAAGGGGTCTGAGATCGTACTGGTAGATCGAGATCCAAAAGCTCTTGACCTGATTAGCCAGTTGGCAATCTGGTTGAATAATAGTTGGGGGGCGGAAAAACAGATATCATCCTTTTCCCACCACACAGAAGCACTCACTGGGGCAGATTTTGTGATCAGTGCAATTGAAGTTCCCCCCCGTGAAAAACTCTGGGAAGAGGATTTCAACATAACGCTAAAATACGGGCTGCGTCAGCCTTACGCTGAAAATGGTGGACCGGGGGGATTTGCGCATGCGGCCAGGAATATCAAGCCTGTTCTTGACATCGCCTTTGACATTGAAGAATTATGCCCTGATGCACTTTTTATCAACTTTTCCAACCCCATGGCAAGGATCTGCAGTGCAATTCACCGCTACAGCCAGGTCAAAGTAGTTGGCCTATGCCATCAACTGGGTGCAGGTTATGCAATGGCGGCGAAAGCCCTTGCCAAAGACCTGGGAATTGATCCCGGGGATGATTTTTTAAGCGCCCATGCTGCCAAGGAAAACTTTGAACCAATGCATAGGATGGGTCACCTGGGTTTTGAAAAATTAAAGATCCTGGCGGCAGGTCTCAACCACTTCACCTGGATATTCGGACTAAATGACCGCCGAACAGGTGAAGATCTCTACCCCCTCTTCAGGAAAAGATGGGCTGAGGTGGACAAGAACTTTGAACCACTGACCAGGGATGTCTTTGACGCATTTGGATATTTTCCTGTACCCGGTGATGAGCACCTCTGTGAATACCTTCCCTGGGTTTCTGATCCACTGTCAAAGCCATGGCAAAAATATGACCTCAGCCTGTATGATTGGCGGGAAAGGGAACGTGCACGGGATAGCGAATGGAAAAGGATCGAAGATGTCCTGGTCAAGAAGAACAATCCTGATCAGTTTAGCCAGGCATTCAGTGAAGGCGCAATCGAAGTGATTGAAAACGTGATCACAAATGGCGATCTTCTGTGGGAGGCTGTCAATATTCCAAATGCCGGTTACATCACCAACCTGCCGGATGATGCCATCGTTGAGGTACCTGGCTTGATCAGTTCAAGGGGTATTACCGGTATCCAGATAGGACAGATTCCCGAAGGCATCGCTGAACTATTGCGTCGAGAAATTACCTGTACTGAACTATGCGTCGATTCTGCAGTTTATGGTGACCGGCAATTAGCGCTCCAGTGTCTGCTGCTAGACCCCATGATCACTGACATTGACATGGCAAAGAACATCCTGGAAGATTACCTGATCACCTACCGTGATCTCTTGCCGCAATACTGGCAATAATCCTTATCAAAATTTTATTTTTGGAGGAACGATGAGCAATTCTAACTTAGATCCCTCGAACAAAAAACCAGAGGCACCCCTTTCTAAATTTTCAAGAAAGATCGGTGAGCCATTGTCCAAACACGGATGGCCTGTCTGGTTGGTATACCTGTTTTCATTGCTAGGCCTGGTTTACATTCTTAATCCAACTGCCGGGATATTTGAATTCATCCCGGACAACATCCCCCTGATCGGTAATATTGATGAAGCTGTGGCATTCTATCTCATCATGGCTGGCATGGTAGAAATCTTTGAAGGGACCAAGATCAGGCAGGCAAAGAAGCAATCAGAAAAAGATTTGCGCGTCCAACAGTCAAAAGCCGACAACTTTCACCAACATACTGATGACCAGGTGATTGATGGGGATTTTAGAAGCGAAGAGCAGGAAAAACCTTGACCGGAACATGATGGAAACTTTTCAAATGATTATTGACGCCTGTATATATTCATAGTATATTTATTTTTAAGTTAACGAGTGATTTTGTGTTTGTGCTTTTCATTGCTCAAATCCAGAGGTATTCGTAGCGAAGAATATCGGAATGTTTTGTTCAGGAGGTTGTTTTAGTTATGGCAGACAAAGTTAAAGGCAAAGTGAAATGGTTTAGTGGAGAAAAGGGGTATGGATTTATCGCCCCCGATTCCGGAGACAAAGATGTTTTTGTCCATTTCAGCGCCCTCAGCGGTGAAGGCTTCCGTACATTGAAAGAGGGCCAGGCTGTTGAGTTTGTTGTGGCACAAGGACCGAAAGGCCCACAGGCACAGGATGTGAAGGTCATCGAAGAAGAGTAAAAATTTTTATACTTAATTGAATAATATAAATGCGATGCAGGCTTGCATCGCATTTTGTTCTTAATTATTTATCTCTTTAATTCCCTGTACTTAATGCGGTGAGGGGTATCTGCATCAATCCCCAGGCGTCTTTTACGATCAGTTTCGTAATCCGACCAATTGCCAAGGTAGAGTTTCACCTTGCTGTCGCCCTCGAATGCCAGGATGTGGGTCGTTATCCTGTCCAGGAACCATCGGTCATGGCTAACGACTATAGCACAACCGGCAAAATTTTCCAGGGCTTCTTCCAGTGCACGCAAAGTGTTGACGTCCAGGTCATTTGTGGGCTCATCCAACAGGATAACATTGGCACCGCTGGTGAGTGTTTTGGCAAGGTGCACCCGGTTACGCTCGCCGCCGGAAAGCGCGCTGACCAGTTTCTGTTGATCTGCCCCATGGAAATTGAAGGAGGCACAATATGCCCTGGAATTCATTTGACGGGAGCCCAGGGTAATGTTATCGGCTCCGCCGGTGATCTCCTGCCAGACGCTCTTTTCTCCATCCAACGTCCTGGATTGGTCTGCATAAGCCATCAAGACGGTCTCACCGATCTTGATCGTGCCCTTGTCCGGCTTTTCCTGGTCGGTGATTAACCTAAGGAGGGTTGTCTTCCCAGCACCATTGGGACCAATCACACCTACGATGCTGCCCGGGGGAATGGATAAGTCAAGATTATCGAATAAAAGTCGGTCTCCATAGGCTTTGCTCACACCCTGCATATCGATAACAATATCACCCAGGCGGGGACCCGGTGGGATGTAGATTTCCAGTTTCTCCCTGGCGCTTTCATATTCCTGGCTCAATAAGCGCTCATAGGCGCTCACACGTGCCTGCCCTTTGGATTGCCGGGCTTTGGGCGACATGTGGATCCATTCCAGTTCTCTTTCAAGCGTCTTTTGGCGCTTGGATTCACTCTTTTCTTCAACCCGCAGGCGTTCTTGCTTCTGCTCCAGCCATGATGAGTAATTGCCCTTCCATGGAATGCCAAAACCACGATCCAACTCCAGGATCCAGCCAGCCACATTATCAAGAAAGTAACGGTCATGGGTCACGGCGATCACGGTGCCCTTGTATTCCCGGAGATGACGTTCCAACCAGGCAACAGATTCCGCGTCCAGGTGGTTGGTAGGTTCGTCAAGGAGAAGAATATCAGGTTCAGTAAGAAGAAGGCGTGTCAGAGCCACCCTCCTGCGCTCACCACCGGACAGTATCTTTACAGGGGTATCAGAAGGTGGACAACGCAGGGCATCCATGGCGACCTCGAGATGATTATCCAGGTTCCAGGCATCGTGTTTATCCAACTCCTCCTGCAGACGGGCTTGTTTATCAATGAGGGTATCAAAGTCGGCATCTGGTTCGCTGAATTGGGCATTCACGGCGTCATACTCTGCCAACATATCTACAATGGGTCTGACAGCTTCACGGATAACCTCTATGACGGTCTTACTGTCGTCAAGTTTGGGCTCCTGTTCCAACAGACCAACGGTGTACCCCTTGGACATGGCTATCTCACCGATATATTCCTGGTCGACACCTGCCATGATCCGTAAAAGGGTTGACTTGCCAGACCCGTTAAGACCCAGGACGCCAATCTTGGCTCCGTAATAGAAACCAAGCGATATGTCACGTAAAACCTGCTTGTTGGGGGGATAGATGCGCCCCACGCGTACCATTGAATAGATTACTTTTGT
>CAYSZB010000050.1:0-5505 GCA_964435475.1 uncultured Anaerolineaceae bacterium
CCTTCCTCCACCAGGCGCCCGACGAAATACTTGATGAAATCCGCCGAACTGCTGGCGACGCTTGGGTCGGTCATCTCGCGCAGTCCGACCGCCATGGCTTCGACCTCTTTGGAGGACATGCCGCCGTAGGTGGCGAAGCCCTCATACACCGGCAGCCAGGGCAGAATGCGGTCGAAGAGTGCCTTGTTGTTGGTGGCGATCAACCCGCCCCTGACGGCAGTGCTCTTGCGCCCCGACATGTAAAAAATATCCACCAAAGCCATCATCTCAGTAATGATCTCCTGGATGCTCGAGTTTCGAAATTCAGGCTCGCGCTGCTGGATGAAATGGGCGTTCTCCGAGATCAGGCTGCCGTCAAAGACGAGGGGAATGCCAAAAGATGTTGCCATGGCTTTGACCTCGCGCAGGTTCTGCATTGAAAATGGCTGCCCGCCGATCAGGTTGGTGGTCGCCTCCATGCGTACATAGGGGATGTGCTCCACCCCGATCTGTTGCACAGCCGCTGCGAATTTTTGCAGGTCCAGGTTGCCCTTGAAGGGGTTGCTGCTTTCGGTTTGCAGGGCTTCGTCGCCAAACAGTTCCAGCACCCTGCCGCCTGCCAGGTCGATATGGGCTTTGGAGGTGGTGAAGTGGTAGTTCATCAGCACCACGTCCCCGGGTTTGACGAAAACCTTGGCCAAAAGGTGCTCGGCAGCCCGCCCCTGGTGCACCGGCATGACATGGTTGAAGCCCAGCACCTCCTGCACGGCATCTTTCAGGCGGTAGAAGCTCTCGCTGCCGGCATAGGCATCGTCGGCGACCATCATCGCCCCCAGCTGCTGGTCGCTCATGGCGTTGGTGCCGCTGTCGGTCAGCATGTCCAAAAAGATGTCTTTGGTGCGTAAAAGGAAGGTGTTGAAACCGGCGTCGGTCATCGCCTTCAGGCGCTGGTTGACCGGCGGCAGGCTGGTCTGCTGCACAATTTTGACCTTGTGCATCTCGATGGGTAAAACTTTTCCGTTCGACAATAATATGTTCATGGTTATCATTCTTTCTGTGTTGTTCGTGGTAAATGGATAGGATGCGGCGACCCAACGGATCACCCGGGGGATAAAAAAGAAAAGGGACGCTCCCGGCCTTTGCAGGCGGAATTGTCCCTAAACGTAATAATACTGTAAGTTGTTTACGCGGAAGTTATCGGGTTGAAGGTTAATAAAAGCTCACCATAATTGCGCAAGTATAGCACCTTCGCCCCAGAATGGACTTTTGCGATGTAAATATCTGGTTAAAGATTTGAAAAAATGCCCAGGATGATGGGGATGTCCATGCCGGCGTGGAAAAGGATCGCGCCCCACAGGCTGTTGGTCTTTTGGGTGATCCAGCCCCACAGCAGTGCCAGCGGGAAGACCACCGCCAGGAAGACATACTGGCCCGGGGTGTAACTGACCCCCAGGTGGATCAGGGTGAACACCACGGCGATAACCAGGTTGGAGAGGAACCTGCCCAGGAAGGGCTCCAGTTTGCGCAGGAACAGCCCGCGGAACATCAGTTCCTCCAGGGCGGCATTCGCCAGGACGAAGATCAAAATCCACGGCATCCAGGGCAGCACCCTTGCCAGGGTCAGGTCTTTCGCCTGGAACATCAGCCCGGACATGGGAATGGCACCGGCGGCGGCGACCAGGAAGGCGATCCCGCCGATCAGCAAGCCCTGTTTCAGGTTGCCTTTCTGGATGTAGATCGATGCGGGGGTTTCACCCGACAGCAGGGTGAAGAGGATGATCACCGACCAAACCACAAACCATTCGTTCAGTTTGACCAGGGCGATGTTGAGCGGCGAGTTGCCCCTTAAGCCCAGTTCACCACCCAGGTGCAGGCCAAAGATCCACTGCAATGAGACGGTCACACACAGGATGAACAGCGCAAAGAGGATTTGCCAGTAGGGTCTTGTCTTTTCACTGCGCTTTGCCAGCAGGGCACATCCCAAGAGGAAAAGGCTGGTGGCGATCTTGGCGAGGTAATCGACCTTTTCGGGCAATAATGTCTTAGAGCCCCACGGGTCAAAGATGATGATGATCGCCGCACCGATCACCACGAAGAGCAAAGTGGCAACCACCCGCTGGACCCAGTTGACCTTCTTGCCTGCTGTATTTTCCATCGCCACCTCCCGGGGTGAGAATGCATGACCAGGCTTAAGCCGGAACTTTTCCCGGTCAGGTGCTGTAAAGTTGATCTAATAATGAAACGACCTGTAAACTACCGCTAATGTGAAAGGATGCCAAAAATATATCACATATTGTGATCGATGAGGGCATCAAAGTCATTGGCACGTGTGGTGCGTGAGCGGGATTACCGAACTCCCGGGGATGGCATCAGGCCGGGTTGCTGCTCTCTCCTATTGAGAACGGAAGGTTATAATGAACACAAGCAAAGACTATAAAGTCATCCGCTCTATTTTTACGGGAGATCCATAAAATGAAGAAACGCATGCTTGGCAAAAGCAACCTTGAAGTGTCCGCGCTGGGCCTTGGGTGCATGAGAATGTCATCCGGTGACAGCCCGGTGGGTGACAGGCAGGAGATGATCTCCTTCCTGCATGCCGCGGTTGAGAGGGGTATTACCTTCTTTGATACAGCCGAGGTTTATGGGCCATTCACCAACGAAGAACTGCTGGGCGAAGCGCTCCATCCCTTCCGTGACCAGGTGGTGATAGCGACAAAATTTGGCTTTGCGCCAGATTCCAATGGCGGAGCGGGGTGGACATCACTGAACAGTCAACCGCAGCACATCAAAGAGGTTGCCGAATCTTCGCTTAAGCGATTAAGAGTGGAAGCAATTGATCTGTTTTACCAGCACCGGGTCGATCCCAAAGTGCCCATCGAAGATGTGGCTGGAGCAGTGCATGACCTGATCGTGGAGGGCAAGGTCAGGCATTTCGGTCTCTCGGAGGCAGGCGCACAGACCATCCGCCGGGCTCATGCGGTCCAGCCGGTCACAGCCATCCAGAGTGAATATTCACTGTGGTGGAAAAACCCCGAAGAGCAGATTCTGCCGTTATGCGAGGAACTGGGCATTGGCTTTGTGCCATTCAGCCCGCTGGGAAAGGGATTTCTGACGGGTAAGGTGGACGAAAACACCACCTTTGACCGCTCGGATATTCGCAGCAGCAGTCCCCGTTATACCCGGGAGGCGCGCATTGCCAACCGGGCATTTGTTGATCAGCTTGACGGGTTTGCACGCCAGAAAGGGTGCACCCCGGCCCAGATCGCGCTTGCCTGGTTATTGGCTCAAAAACCCTGGATCGTTCCGATCCCGGGCAGCCGCAAGATCGAGCGCCTTGATGAAAACATCGCGGCAACTTTGATCGAGCTGAGCCCTGATAACTTGCGTGAGATTGATGCTGCCATATCACAGGTCGAGGTTATCGGGGACCGTTACCCCGAGGTGCACAGGAAACTGGTTGAGGGCTGAGCCGACCTTATTTCACCTCATATGTCATGCAGTTAATACCATCATTAGGTCTCTCAGTGCCAGGGCAGCCTCTGCCAGTTTCTGCGGGTCCACCTTGTCGGGGCTGTCGTTGGGGGTGTGGGTGATGTGCTGCATCATCTGCCCCAGGTCAGCCGAGGTCAGCGCCACCGCCGGGATGCCCTGCTGGGTGAATACCATGTGGTCACCCTGGAACCAGGGATCACCCTCCACCAGGCCGGGCTGCGCCTGGAGGCTTGACCTGACCAGGTCTGCCAGTTCATCCGGGCATTCATACAGTGACCAGGCGGTATCACTGCCGACAAAACCCAACCCGTCCAGGTTGACCACCAGCTTCATGCTGTCCAGCGCTCCCTGCAGCGATGCCAGGTATGCCATTTCCCCGGCGGCGGCATAGTGATCTTCACCATTCAACGAGACGATCTCCACACAAGTGCCCGGCTGGTGGTCTTTGAGCAGTTCTGCCAGCAGCATCAGGGTGACGATGCCGGCGGCGTTGTCCAGTGCCCCGGGCGCATCGGGTTTGGCGTCGATATGCGCGCACAGCACCAGTTTTCCCTCTGCCCGGGGGTTGAGGCGAGCCAGGCTGTTCCAGGCGTGCGTGAAAATGCGCCGGCAGCGCGAGTCCAGGCAGGCGGTTTTCCCGGCAAACCCTGCCAGCCGCAAGCCCTCCTCCTCGCTTAAATAGACTGAGGGGATGTCGAAATTGCCATCCTCGATCATCTGCAGCGGGTACTGTGCGCCGGCCACATCCGGGCTGAAGGCGGTGGCGGTCAGGATGGCGGCGGGTTGGGCGGCAGACAGTGCCTCGTAGATCGCGCGGTGCTCATCGGGGTAGTAGTAGGGGTAGTTGGTGGGGAAGAGCTGGGTCTGGGCGATCTCACCGCGCAGCAGCAGCAGTTTGCCTTGCGCATAGGTTTGCTTCAGCTCGTCGAGGGTAGTGGCAACCACCAGTTCCGCCTCCACCTGGCATCCAAGCGAGTGCGGGCTGGGGAAGACCTCAAAGGGCTGAGCGTCAATGGTCAAACTGGCGCCTTCACCCTGCCAATCCTGGCAGTCAAAGGCCTGTTTTTCGACCGCGAAGCCCTGTTCTGCCATCCACTCGTCAAAAATGGCGCTTGCCCGGCGGTTGCCATCGCTCCCCAGGCGGCGCGAGTCGATTTGAACGCAAAACTGGTCGATCAGTGACCGGGCGTGAGTGGTGAGGGTGTGTTTTTGCATGGTTTTTGCTCCGTTATGTGGTGTTGGGGGAATTGTAATGGATTTTATTGCTTGCTGCCATTCCAGGCTTGAATATATGCTGGCAGGTACCGCCCGGGGATCGCCCCCATCAGCATTACATGCTGCCTGGTCGGAAATGGCTTGCTTTGATTAATGTTTATGGGTGCAAAACAGGTTTTGTATTGTAAAATCAATTAACCGTTCAATAAGGAGGTCGACCATGTTTCAACCTACGAAAGATCTTTCTGATGAGCATTCCGGCATCCTGTTAATGCTGAAGATCATGGACAGGGTTTCAGAGAAGCTGCGTCATGGCAAAGAGATCTCAAAGGATCACCTGGAAAAGATCGCTGAATTCCTGAAAAACTTTGCAGATCAATGTCACCATGGCAAGGAGGAAGGCATCCTTTTCCCGGAGTTGATGAAAGACCCGGCCAATCACCAGTTACTCAACGAGCTGTTGGGTGAGCATAAGACCGGCAGGGATTATATCCGCGGGATCCATGACTCGCTGCCATCCTATTCCCCAGGCAGCCCCGAGTCCACTCACATTGCACTTAACATGCGTGGCTATATAGCCCTCTTGACCAGCCACATTGAAAAAGAGAACAATCAGTTGTTCCCCATTGCTGACCGCAGCCTGCCGCCTGCGCTGCAGGAGGAATTGGTTGAGCGTTTTGAAGCCCTCGAGCGCGATGTTATTGGCGAAGGCAAGCACGAAGAATACCACGGCTGGCTGCATGAGCTGAAAGAAGCCTATCTCGACTGAGCCAACCCGTGCATGGTATATATGCGCTGTGACCTTGATCGCGCCGGTCT
>CAYSZB010000050.1:5605-17215 GCA_964435475.1 uncultured Anaerolineaceae bacterium
ACTGAGCCAACCCGTGCATGGTATATATGCGCTGTGACCTTGATCGCGCCGGTCTTTTGATCCTGCGAAGCCTGATCGCGCCGGTCTATGACCGTGCCTGATGAATGACGGCCAGGTGTTCCTCCAATTTAAAAACCCGGGAAAGTGCTATAATCTTTTCAGGTCCTTCAAACAACATACGATTGGGAATGCGAGGTAGCCATGAAAATTCATGCTGTCTTCCGTTTTTTGGCAATCCTTCTCTTCATTTGCCTTTTTATCTCAGCCGCACAGGTGAAAGATGTCCGGGCGCTTCTTGGCGATGTGGATATTTCCGGTTTGGTGGATCTTGCCGACATGGCGATCATCGATGCTGCCTATGCTGCAAACACCGCTTCTCCAAATTGGGATGTTCGCGCTGATATCAATCTCGATGACCTTGTCAGCCTCAAAGACCTGGCTTTAGCCGGGCGCAGCTTTGCCTCCACGTTCAACTTCCTGACCCATCGCCGCATTTCTAATGGACGCGACAACAACCCCGCCCTGACCAACCCCTATTGGTGTGATGCCGTGGCGGACCAGTTTGGGCGCATCCATGTCATCTGGGAGGATGGCACGGGTTCATCAAACGCCTATCTCTATTACACCCAGTTGGATGCAGCGGGCAATGCCCTGATCGAGGATGTGTTGATCTCCAATGACAGCCTGAATGCCCGCCTGGCAGTCGGACCGGATGGCTCGGCTCATATCGTCTATCGACGCCACTATTCCGACAGCGGTCTCTACTATATCAGCCTGGGTCCGGACGGCAGTTTTTGGGGCAATCACACCCAATTGCCAAATTGTGCAACCTGTGATAATGCTGCCATCGCGGTGGATGCCTATAACCATGCCCATATCGCCTATTCCAAACCAAACTATAAAGCCCTTTACACCATTGTGGGTGAAAACGGTCAACTGCTGCCTGCCGCCCAACTGAATCCCGGGTCTACCACCAATGCCACCGCTTTTACCGTGGCGGTCAGCAAGGATGGCGCGCGACACATCCTCTGGCGACAGGCAACCGGTGTGGGCGGAGGTGAGCTGCGTTATACACGCATCAGCAGCAAGGGCGAAGTCACTGCCAACAATCGCACGGTTGCCACCCTGGTAGGCTCTTACACCGACCGTTTCTATTACCTGACATCTGATTCCCAGAACGCGGTGCACCTGCTTTACTATGATTTCCGCGCCAGCACCCCGGGCATCTACTGGGCACGCATCGACCCGGATGGTTCAAAAACAGCGGAGCGCCTGGTATCCAACGATGTCTACAATGCGTCCAATGTCAGTGTACAATACGCCATCGACACCGCCGATAACATTCACCTGGTGGCGCCCTGGAGCGGAGCAAATGGGCAGGTGGGTTACGCCCGCCTTGATCGCAATGGCAACGCCCTCATGCCCTTCCAGCGGGTGGCATTCGAGGCGGAAACCAACAAGGCGGTGATCACAGTTGATTCCTCCGGGCAGGCGATGATCGTAGCCCCCACCTCTTCGGGAACGATAAGCCCGCTTTTTGTGGTCTCCACCATGCCTGACCCGGCCTCTTACGATCCCAACCGGGCGGACCTGGTTTTGGATAAAGCCCACCTGGTCATCGCAGACCAGCTGCTCAAGATCAACGAGTTGGCGGACATCACCGTGACCATCACCAATGGCGGACCAGCCCCCGCCTCTAATGTGGAACTGGACTTCAGCTTCCTGGATGTTGAAGGGAGCGGGCTTCTCACTATACCGGTGGGCACCCTTGCGGCGTTCACCAGCGTTAATGTGCATCAACTCATCCCGGTGCCGGATTTTGACGAGGTGGATGCCTGGGAGATCAGCATCAACGTCCGTACCAGCACAGCTGAGACCTCAATGGATAACAACAGGGTGATAGCTCCTTTTGGCATTGTGCCCCCTCCGCGTATGTTCAACATTGAGATGCAACCGTTTGATGAGACCTACGCACCGGATGACCGGGCATATGCCGAACCTCTGCCTGGGGCTACCCTGACACTGGAGTGCACCATGACCAGCTACAAACAACAGATCGAGCCTGGGCAACTTTTCAATGTGTTCTGGGATGTCCCACTCAATACGAACCCAGCCAATGCCCCGCTCTATCCCACGGCTTGCGAAGTGACCCTCACCAAAGAAGGCTACTCCACTGCATCCTCCTCCGTCACTGCCCAACGTTTTTCAGTTGAAAACCCCTATGCCATATTGCTTGCCCCGCGTCCGCTCAACCTGTACATCAACACCTGGGGTGAGATCCGGGGAACCATCATGGATATGGGCAGCTCTGGCATCGAAAACGCCCTCGTCAAATTGAACACCGGGCAGGAAACCCGCACAGATGCACATGGTAATTTTGTGCTGCAAAAGATCCCTGCCGGAAATTACACCCTGCGCATCTGGGCAGCAAAACAGCAGCCAATCGATGCGGTACCGGTGGCGGTCACACAGGGCAAAACGACCACCCTGGAACTGGGCATGCAGGATACTGAGCGGGCGGATGTTTTTGGCGTTGTGCGCAACGACCTGGGTCTGCCCCTGATGGGTGCATTGGTTCAGTTCTTTGAAAATGGCAGTCAAATAGGCTCATCGACCACCGGTGGTGATGGCAGCTATTCTTTCAGCGTTGATCCTTTTGTAGATACTGCCACTTACCGCCTGGATATCACCTGCGAGCACTATGAACCATCATCCATCAACCTGGTTGACCTGATGCCGGGTATACCGCTTGAAGAAAACATTGTCCTGGTGTACATCGATACGGGTGGTGACCTGAACACCAGTGGTAACATCAAGTCCTGGGTGCAGGATGAGCGCTGGTGCAAGGCATATGGGGAAGATGAAGACCTGCCCCTCAGGGTGCGCATTCTGCAGGCCATTGGTTCAAAATGGTGCCCGAGCTTCCAGACCGTGGTCAATTGGGGCGCTTTTGACTATGAACTGGGCTTAAACTTCACCGAAGATGTTTCCGGGAAGACGGTATCCGAATTGCTGATCAGTTTCAGCAATGAGGAATTCATTTCCTACGACGTCAGCAGCGGACGCTGGCATTCGGGGGGTGAAACCTATTCGGTTACCGCCCAGCGTATCGACTGGGTGGAACTGATCGCCATCGACAGCAATGGCAACCCGGTCGGCACCTATACCTGGCATGATGAGCGCGTCTTTTATTCCAGCACCCAAACCGACCCCGTCCACCCGGTTTGGCGGCTGTCGCTCAACACGCTGGCGCCTACCTGGTCCCAGGCAGCCATCCGCATCTATTACACCATTGGGCAGTACGACGAGATGGAAGAACAGAATTTCAAGGATTGGAACCCCCCGGCAGACCTCGGTCTGCAGGGCTCAGGCTCGCCCTCCGGGGCGGATCGCCAGGTGATCACCTGGATGTTGAGCAGCAACGATTCAAGCATGCGCTACAGCCTGGCGGATTACCGCTCAGCGCTCTACCCGCCAGATGCATTTAGCCCATCTCCGCTGGTTTTACCCCAGGATGCTGTTTCTTCTGTGGAGCGTGCTGTTGGTACTTTATCAGTGGTCGCTGTCACGCCGGGCGTGGCACGGGTCGGTGTACCCTATGCCGTGGATATCGTCATCAGTGGGTTTGAAACCCGTCCGGTGTATGCCCTGCAGTTCGATTTGGATTTTAACCAAACCTATCTGCGCCTGGTGGATGTACAGGAGATGAGTGATTTTGCCGGTCTCTATGGCAGCTGGCACCGCGTTATGGACCTGCAGGCGGTTAATTCGGCTGGCATTCTCAGTAAGATGGCAGTGGTTCGCCTGGCGGCACCAACCGGACTGGCAGATGGGAGAGTATTGCACCTGGTGTTTATGCCGGTCAAGAATGTCTCATCCACCACCCTGAACCTGACCGGGTCGATCGATTTTGCTGATATCAAAGGAGACCTGTTTGATGCCACTTCGATACTTGATCTTTCGGTGACGGTGGATAAGGCATTGATCTTCCTGCCGCTGGTGATAAGGTAAGATATGGTGCATGAGTAGGGTGCGATCCTCTTGTGATCGCACCTATTTACACCGATATGCTATGATTAGCACCCATGGAAACGGTAAATTCCCAGCTTTACATATTGAGCGGGCAGCGCGGAGTGGGCAAGACAGCTTTCTGTCAAAAATTTGCCCGGCTTGCGCAGCTTGAGGGCTGGCAGGTGGGCGGGTTGCTCACCCCGGCGATATTTACTGGCGGTGCGAAAACCGGCATCCTGGCTGAAAACCTGAAAACCGGCGAGACGCACCCGCTGGCGTCCCTGGTTCAAAGCGCACCGTTCGACCTGCCGTTGGGCAAGTGGTATTTCGATCGATCTGTCATTGCCTGGGGCAACCGGGTGCTCCGCGACAGCCTGCCATGTGACCTGTTGATCATCGATGAGTACGGCCCGCTGGAGTTGTTGCACCACGAGGGCTGGTGGGCTTCGGTGGACGTTTTGTCCCGTAAAGAATTCAGGGCAGCCCTGGTCGTGGTGCGCCCCGAGCTCGAGGGTTTTGCCCGCCAGACACTTAATATTTCCAGAACGATCATTTTGGGCTATGACCAGGCGATTGAACCATCGGTAAGGTCCTTCTGGGCGAAGATCTCGGGTAATGATTGATTTTATGCAGCTGCGGCAGAGCCAATTAATATGCAATCCAGTTGTAGGGGCGAAGCATCCATGCAAGGCCTCTCTTGCTAGCCAGGTAAGTTGATCAAGGATGCTTCGCCCTTACCTGTCCCCTGGTTGATAAATTCTTTTCCAACACGAAACCAATATCCCCTACCGATACCCCTCCGCCTGCAAATTGAACAGCCTGGCATACGCCCCATCCAGGGTGATCAGTTCCTTGTGACTGCCCAGCTCGATGATCCTGCCAGCCGAAAGCACCACGATGCGGTCAGCCATGCGCACGGTCGAGAAACGGTGCGAGATCAACACGGCGATGCGCTCCCCGATCAGCTCGCCAAAACGCTGGAAGACCTCGTACTCCGCTTCGGCGTCCAGGGCGGAGGTCGGTTCGTCCAACACCAGCACCTCGGCGTCGCGCATGAAAGCCCGTGCCAGGGCGATCTTCTGCCACTGCCCGCCTGAAAGTTCCGCCCCGCGTTCCCAGCGCCTGCCCAGCATGGTATCGTAGCCGTTGGGCAGCGCTTCGATCACCGGCGCCGCCCCGCCGCGCTCCGCCGCCGACTGGATGCGCGCCATGTCGTCCAGCGCATCCACCTGCCCGAAGGCAATGTTCTCGCGCACGGTGAACATGTAGCGTACATAGTCCTGGAAGATGACCCCGAAGCGCTGGTGCAGGCTTTTCAGGTCATACTCCCTCAGGTCCACCCCGTCCAGCAGGATCTGCCCATCGGTTGGGTCATACAGGCGGGTGAGCAGCTTGATCAGCGTGGTCTTGCCAGCCCCGTTCAACCCCACCAGCGCGATGCGCTCGCCGGGTTGAATGGTCAGGTTGATGTTGCGCAGGACGAACACTTCCGAACCCGGGTAGCAGAATGAGACATCCCTGAACTCGATGCCCTGGCGGATGGGTGCGGGGGCAATGACTCCATTGACCGGGGCGACCAGTTGCGGTTCCAGTTCCAGGTAGGTCATCAAATTGTCGAGGTAAAGGTTGCTTTCATACAGGCGGTTGAAGCTATCCAAAAGCCCGCGGATCGAGCTTTGAGACTGCCTGAAAAGACCCAAAAACATGGTCATGTCACCGAGGGTGATCGCGCTGATCACCGCCTGCTGGATGATCCACACATAGCTGCCGTAATACGCCACGTTCGAGAGCAGCCCCCAGCCCAGCCCGGCAAAGGTGCGCTTGACGGCGAGGGCTTTGTCTTCCTGGTAGAACTTGGTGTAGAGCGTCTTGTAGCGCTTGAGCAGGGGTTCGCCCAGGCCGAACAGCTTGATCTCCTTGACCGTTTCACTGCCAGTCAACAGTGATTCAAGGTAGTTCAACAGGCGGCTCTCGGGTGCACGGTGGGTGACCGTGCGGAAAGCCCGCTCGGCAAATTGCGATTGGGAGAGGAAGGACGGGATGGCGGCGACGAAGACGATCACTGCGATCCATGGGCTGAAGCGCACCAGCAAAACGACCAGCGAGACCAGGGTGATCACCTGCTGCAGGACCTGCAAAATGGCATTGACGATCGTCAGCGCGCTGCTGTCTGCCTGGCGGCGGGCGTTCTGCAGCATGTCATAGAAGACCGGGTTCTCAAAGAACTGCAGGTCAAGTTTGATCGCTTTATTGATCACCATGCTGTTGATGTGGTTTGCCAGTTGGGCCCGCAGAACGCTGTCCGAGAGTGCACGCATCTGCCCGCTCACCGAACTGACCAGCACCAGCCCGAATTCCAAAAGCAGGTAGGGCAAGACCAGGCGTGTGCCTTCCAGCATGGGCAGGTTCTGCTTTGAGGCGTCGACAATGGCATCGATGATCAGCTTGCCTGCCCAGGCCTGGGCGGCGGGCAGCGCCGCCGCGATCAGTGTCAGCAGGATGCCGATGATGGCAGACACGCGGCTGGCAGCCCACACCAGCTTGAATGCCTGGGGTGTGTTGCGCAGTGCGTCAAAGAAGTCGTGCAGGCCATCGCGCATGCGTTTGTGCAGTGGACCTTCCCGTTTAACCTTGATGGGTGGTGGACCTGGATTGTGCAAATCTGTTCTCCTGGCAGGTTTTTAGGTGGGTTGACCGTTCCAGGTCAAAGCGCCTCGGTTATTGTAATCCAGTTACGTTTAAAAATTGTGGGATCGCCGCAGATCTGGCAGTTCAGGCTGTGCCGGGTGTCTCTCAGGTGCGGGGGACCCAGCGCGCTTGCAAGCCGCTATGCTGACCAAGGAACATGTGCAGCTGGGCGGCATGTTCCTGGGTGTGGCGCATGTTATCCAGCAGCAGCTCGCCAAAACTGAGCTCTCCCCAGGGGAAGTGCATCTGTTGTTGAGCCTGTGCATCGCTCAGGGTGCTGCAAACAGACTGGCATTTCAACCGGTTCAATTCGAGGTAAGCCAGCAACTCATCCTTGCTGTAGCAGCGATCCGGCAGCAGACCCCGGGGGTCAAATTCGCTCAGGGTAAAGGGAACTGGCGGCATGAAATCCCTGTTGTCGGGGGTCAGGTAATAATCAAGAAAAAACAGGGCATGGTAGGCTACATACCAGAATTCAGAGCAACCGGGGAAATCAGCCGGTTCCTGCCACATCTTTCCGCGCCACAGTTCATCCGGGCAGGCTTTCAGGGCATTTTCAAGGGTTACAATGGCAGCGCCAAGTTGACTTTCAATAGCTTTCTTCCACTCGTATGGTATGTTTGTCTTCGTTTCTGTATTTATTTCATCCTCCCTGGCTGAAAGCGATAGAGGTTGTGGGTTTGACATCGGCTTTCAGCACTTCAAATTCCTGATTCCACTTATCGATCAGTACCGGGGCTTGCTCATTAAAGTTGCTATGAGCATCTTTGGCAACAACCACGTGGTAACCCAATTCTAGGGCGCCAATGCATGTGGCTTTGACACAGCCGTGTGTGACCATCCCGCAGATCACCAGGCTGCCGATGTCCATTGCCTGCAGTGTCTCTCCCAGTTTGGTATCCTCAAATGCATTGGGATGCTGCTTTTGGATGATCTTTTCATCATGCAGCGGATGGAGCCTGGGGTGCAGCTGCCATTCCGGGGAGCCCATGACCAGCGCTGAGGGGCTGGAATGCTGTATGTAGATGACCGGTACGCTGCTATGATGAGCTTTCTCAACCAGCGCCAGGATGTTATGCAGGAACTCCTCGGCATGGAAGACGGGATGGGCTTTTTGAAACAGTCCGCTTTGCACATCAATGACCAGCAGGGCAAATTTTGCCGGGTCTTTGGCGATTGGAAACCTGAGCGCTTTTGACTTCATTTTTTTCTCTCCGAATTATGATTTTTTCTCCTGCCACACCTCATGCCAGGGATGGGGCAGCAGGTCTTTCAGTTTGACGGCCTGGTCTGCGCCTAAAATGACCTCGGTGTGTTCGTAGTTTGCCTCGTCCACCTGGTAGATGAACTCACGGCACCTCCCGCAGGGCGGCAGAACCGTGTCCTCACCCCACACGGCGACTATTCTGGCGATTTTGCTCTCCCCGGCGGTGATCATGGCGGCGATGGCGGCATGTTCAGCGCAAAAACCGATCCCGCTGCTGATGTCCATGCACACGCCGTAATACAGGTTGCCGCTGGTGGTGAGCAGCGCGCAGGCCACATCACCGGCGCTGTTGCCGTGCCCCAAATCCCTGGGTTTCAACACCGTGCGGGCTTTTTCGATCATTTCCTGGTTGGATAAAAATTTTTCCTTCATCATATGGATCACCTAAATCTGGTAATGAAACCACTGCTTATGCCAACACGGCCCCAGTTTTTCATAGAGCGCATTGGGTCCATCACTATACCCGGTAATGTAAGCCCGATCGATACCACTTTCTTTCAATCTCTGGAAACATTCACGGATCACGGCCTCAGCCAGCCCCTGCCTGCGATACTGTGAGTATGTGCGGACCTTTTCAATTTCAGCGACACGACTGCCCGGGTCACCATACCCAACACAGGTAGCCACATGCGCCCCCTCCGGTGTGACGACTGAAAGGTCAAACTGTGGATCATATGCCGGGCTCATGCGTGATGAATTCAGCCTGGCAATGAGCGCATCGGTAAGTTTTTCGGGTTCCACATATCCTTCGAGTGAAAGCAGAGCCCTTGCGTGAAGGTCGGTGTTTTCAAGCATGTTAACGATCTTGAAACCGGCAGGTAATACGGCTTTGTTTTCATCCATAGAGGTCAGGTCATAGGCGCGTGTTGTTGCTGCAACCCCCGGGGTGGTGAACCCCCGTTGTTTGAGCCATGCCAGTTCCTCGGCCTGGAACTCGTGCACCTCGGTTTTCAAGCCCTGGTAAAGGGGTCGCCAATGGTCGATCGCCCATTCCAACATCTCGGGGTAAAGATGGATTTGATCGTGGCGGGTGATGATGAAGAAGATTTCATCACCATCCTCGTCGATCACGAACCCCAGCAGTTCCCCGGCAGCATCCAACCAGAGGTGGGCGTTATTGCTGAAATATTCCGGGTTGGCTTTTCTCCCGTTCCACATGCTGAATTTCCAATCACCCAGCCGGCTGAACAGCCAGACAAAATGATCCCGCCTGACCAGGTATTCCTGTTGCAGGAAATGGTACATCCTCTCAAAATCATGCAAATTATCGTCAAATGCCCGGTGGGTGATCATTGCTTATTGCCTGCGCTTAAGGTTATCGATCAGTTTGTAGTGGTTGTCACTCTGTAGTTCGATGACCACGAACTGGCAGTTCCTGGGGTTGCGCAGGTTCTCGAACTCCTCCACGCTCCAGTGGAACCAGCGCATCAGGAAAAGGCGCATGGCAAAGCCGTGCGTGACGATCAGCGCATTCTGCGGGTAATCCGGCTCCTGGAAGTCGCGGTGCATTGTCTCCAGGAAGGTGCTGATGCGGTCATAGACATCCGCGCCCGATTCGCCATCCGGGATGCGGTAGTAAAAAGTGCTGAAATTGTCGCGCTGCTGGGAGATTTCCTCGTTCTGGTCTGTCGGCCGCAGGTGTCCCCAGTCCTGTTCCCTGAGGCGCGGGTCTTCAAAGACCTTGTCCACATTCCCGCCCAGGCTCAGGCTGATCTGCTGGTAGGTCTGGCGGGTGCGGGCATAGGGCGAGAGGTAGACGCGCACGCTCTCCCCACCGATCAGCTCTTTGAGCTGTAAGCCGGCTGTAAATGCCTGTTTTTCGCCTTCGGGGGTCAGGTTGAGGGCGTGGTCGGGGGTGGTGGCATAGCGTTCACGGTCGGCATTGCCTTCCGAGTTGCCATGGCGGATGAGGATTATTCGTTTGGGTCGCATTTTTTACCTTTTCCAGTTTTATCATCCCCAAGGGATGCATGTAATTATGCCACAAGGTCGGAAGGGATGCACGACCTGGTTCCCGCTATCAAACCTTGAACTCGTACCTGTCGATAACGGAGAGAACCAGCTCGCGGATTTCATCAGGCAGGCAGGCGATCTGCCAACTGCGCTCATCTGCGTGTGCTTTGCTGCGGGCAGGAGCATCACAGGCAAGCCTCACTGCCAGCCGGGCATAGGCTGCCGCACCCAGGGCATGATCCCCCATGTGGGCGGTGGCAGCGGCATGGGCTGCCGAGCGGGCGGCTGACCTGGCGGCTTTATCAGGGCACTCCCGGGCGGCGGCATGGGCAGCGATGGCAGCTTTGCGCGCCTCACCAGCCCGTATCCTGCCGGATGCCCATTCCCGGGCTGCCTGGATGGCTTGCCCGGGTCTTTCATCCCGGGTACCCGCTTGATCCAATAAATGTGCAACATGTTCAGCACAATCCGCCCCCCACTGTGCCAGGGACATTTGGGATTTGCGGGATAGCAAACCTCCCCTGTGTTCGGCAATAAAGCGTGGATCTCTCATATAACGATTTGGCTGGTTGTCAGTAGTGGCTCAGTTTGCATTATCATACCCTCTTTTGGATGTTTTGCGGTAAGATACCATATCGGGGAAACAAACCAAAGGCCGAAACCCCATCGGAGGATAAGATGCTTGATGCAATGCAGTTGAAAAAGGTGCTGGCTTTCCAGAAAAATGAGATCACCGGGCACCTGATCTATAAAAAGGTCGCCAGCCGGATCAAGAACGAGAATAATGCCCAGGCAGTGGGCAGGATGGCGGATGCCGAACTGGCACATTACCATTTCTGGCGCAATATCAGCCAGGTCGAGGTCAAGCCAAACCGCTGGAAGGTCTTTTTCTACACGCTGATGGCAAAGCTATTGGGCCTGACCTTTTCGATCAAGATGAGCGAAAAGGGTGAAAAAGTGGGTGCTTTGGAGTATGCAGAATTTGAGAGTGTCGTCCCCGGGGCAGCCCAGATCGGGCGCGATGAAGAGGCGCATGAAGAGACCCTGGTGAACATGCTGGATGAGGAATTCCTGTCGTATGTCGGGTCGATCGTTTTGGGGCTGAACGATGCCCTGGTGGAACTGACCGGCACGCTGGCGGGTTTGACCCTGGCGTTGCAAAGCAGTCAACTGGTGGCGATCAGCGGCTTGATCACCGGCATTGCGGCGGCTTTTTCGATGGCGGCGTCCGAGTACCTTTCATCGCGGGCGGAGAACAACCCCAAAGCCGCCCGCTCGGCCCTGTATACCGGCATTGCCTACTTGTTCACAGTCGCGCTGCTGATATTGCCGTATCTTTTGATCCCCCAGGGCGGCAACGGCATCTATATCAGCCTGGGGATCACCCTGCTGATCGCCGTGCTGATCATTTTCGGGTTTAATTATTACCTCTCGGTCGCCAAGGAGCTGAATTTCAAGAAACGCTTTTTGGAGATGTTTGCCATCAGCATGGGCGTGGCAGCATTCTCGTTCCTGGTCGGCCTGATCGTACGCAGTGTCTTCGGGATCGATGTGTAGATAGGCGAGAAAGTTCGCAAAGATCGCACGTTCGCTGCACAAATACTCCTTCTGCGAAGTTGGTGCCCAGGCAACCCGTGTAGGTTGGGTTGAGGGTAAACATCACGCTTATATGGGTGACAGACAATGATCAC
>CAYSZB010000051.1:0-1304 GCA_964435475.1 uncultured Anaerolineaceae bacterium
GGGGTGATCGAGACATACCCGTCCTTCAGCGCACCAAAATCCGTCCCATCCTCGTGCATGCCGGTAGGTGCCTCACCCCCGATCCAGTAATACGGCCTGCCCCGCGGGTCCAGCCGCTTGACCAGCTCATCCCGGTAAATGCGCAGTCCCTGGCGGGTGATGCGGATACCTTTGAACTCATTCTCAAGCATATAGGGTACATTGATATTCAAAACAGAAGCCTTTTCCCCAAAATAATCGATCTCAAGCAGCCTGGCGATGATCCGGCGGGCAATGCTGGCAGCCGCTCTGAAATCCAGGAAACCCACATGGTGCTCCGGCGCATCCAGCGACACAGCCACCCCCGGCACCCCGCCGATCGCTGCTTCCATGGCGGCAGTCACCGTGCCGGAGTAGGTCACATCATGCCCGATATTGGCATTGGGGTTGATCCCCGAGACCACCAGGTCATACTTCACCGGCAAAACGCCCATTAACGCCAGGGCAACACAGTCCGAAGGCGCACCATCGCTCTTCCAGGCCTGGCTGCCATCCGCCAGGACGGTCTCCGAAACCCGCATCGGGCGGTGCATCGTCTTGACATGCCCCGAAGCGGACCAGTTGTGGTCCGGTGCCAGAACGGTCACCTCGGCGTCCAGCTTGCGAATCTCCTGCACCAGGGCCAACAGCCCGGGGGCGGTCACTCCATCATCATTCGTAACGAGTATATGCATTTTTTCCTCAGCTTAGTGTCTTTTACGTTTCTTTTTGCCTGGCTGTCCTGCTGACTTAACCGCATCACTCTTATCGCCGGATGGCGTTGAAGCCTGTGCATTGCGCAGGGTGGTCTGCGACTCGGCAGCCTGGGCCGGGCGGTAGCGGAACATCTTGCTGATCACCCCGGCCCGCACCTCGGAGAGCAGTTCCTTGAACATCATGCTGGCTTTGCCTTTATACTCCACCAGCGGGTCACGCTGGGCATAAGCTTCCATACCGATTGAGACACGTAAAGCTTCCATCCGCGTCAGGTACTCCACCCAGGCCTCCGAGATGGTGCCCAGAAGCAGGCGGCGGTAGATGGAATTCTGCATCTGCTTGCCCAGGAAGGTGACCACGTCGGGTTTGAGTCGTTCATCCAGGGCTGACAGCGTTTGTTCCTGTAGACTGTCATATGCCTGCCCGCCAAGCAGTTCCTTCAGGAAATTGCGGTTGGCAGGTGCCATGTTTTTGAGTGGGACGACATTATTGACCACATGCTCCCACTCGGCGTTACCAAAGACCTGCACAAACTCCTGTTCAGCCTGCTCCAGGTGCTGCAGCACATC
>CAYSZB010000051.1:1404-17112 GCA_964435475.1 uncultured Anaerolineaceae bacterium
TCAGGGCAGCCGACAAATGGTCATAATTCGCTTCGAGATCACGCTTGACCTCGCCGTTCTCACCCAATAAACGCTCAGTACGGCGTGCCAGGCTGGTCTCCACCTGCTGGCGGATGGTCTTATGGATCTCTTTGATAGGCCTGGCAGCCAATTCCACCGGGTTGAGCGACCAGCTTTCACCCAGCCGGCGTTCAAAGGTCAGAACAAGCCTGTTGACCAACACCTGGGTCAAAGCCTGGCGCACGGTATCCCGCAAGGGCTTTTTCAACTCCAACGGGTCTTCGTTGAGCGTTTTTAGCTGGCTGGCAGTCAAGCGGATCGGCAGATGTAGAATTGCTGCCAGTTCATTTGCCAGGTCGCGCTTTTCCCCCGGCTCGGCATCCTGCAAACCTTCAATAAAGGTATCCAGCGCATCATAGCGCTCATCCAGCTGGCTCTTCAGGCTGTCCGTAGAACGCTCCAGCAGGCTGTCCACGTTTGCCAACAGGTGCTCATTCTCCGCGCCCACGCTTTCGCCGGCAATCTCAAGCAGCCGGTTTTTTAATTCATCTTCATCCTGTGCCTGCCCGATATGATCGATCAGCAGCTTCTGGGAGTAGGATGGAAAGGTCAGCCAGGTAAAGTTAAGCGGTGGCTGGATCTCATCCAGGTATGCCAGCAGCTTCCATGGACCTTCGGGGTCATTCAAAGCGCTGTCGATGCGGTTACCCAGTTCGGTGCGCAGCATCTCGGTGACATCTTCGCGCAAGTCGGGCTTGGTGAAAATGCGGTCGCGCTGGGTGTAGATGCGTTGACGCTGTTCATTGAGCACATCGTCATACTCCAGCAGGTGCTTGCGCACATCAAAGTTTGCCCCTTCCACCCGTGTCTGCGAGGATTCGACCATCTTGCCCACCAGCCCGCTTTCAATGGGCAGGGTTTCGTCAAATTTCAGGCGGCTCATGACCATTTCCACCTGCGCACCGCCAAACAGGCGCATCAGGTCGTCCTCAAGCGACAGGTAGAAGCGGGAAGAGCCGGGGTCACCCTGGCGGGCGGCACGGCCGCGCAGCTGGTTGTCGATGCGCCGTGCTTCATGGCGCTCGGAACCGACAATGTGCAATCCACCCAGTTCGCGCACGCGTGCCATGTCTTCCATATACTTGTAAAAGTTCTCCACATCCTCAGTGTTGAGGGCATAGTTTTCCGCAGCGATCGATTTCAGTGCCGTAAAACGTTCTTCCATGCGCATGTTGTAAGGGTCAGGCACACCGGCGTCCGAGAGGATGCGGTTGACCTGCGACAGGGTCTTCTCGGGCAGCTCGCCGCCCAGTTTGATGTCCACCCCGCGGCCTGCCATGTTGGTGGCAATGGTCACCGCACCAAAGGCACCCGCCCCGGCGATGATCAGTGACTCTTCGGTATGCTTGCGGGCATTCAGCACCTTGTGCGGGATGCCGGCATCCAGGATCGGCAACAAGCGTGGCATATCGTTTTCGCTCAAATCGAGGATTTCAAGTAGAGACTGCAAGTTTTGCGGGTCTGAAAGGTTGATGCTGTTCAAGCCAAGGCCAGATGCCAGTTTACGCAGGTCATTCGAGCGCAACTGGTTCAAAGGGGCATTTAATTCATTTAACTCAGGTATGGAGACGGTTTCGCCCTCCCTGGTGTTGTGCTTCAAGTACCAGGCATGCCGGATAAGCAAAGTCTGCAACAGGGTGCGCACCGCTTCGGTGGAGAGGCGCTCAGAAAGGCGTTCCGAATTCTCAACCGAGGTTGTACCGACCAGTTGGGGCCGGCCTGTGACATGAAACTGGATGATCTCACGCACAATGGCTCGCAATTTACCTTCCTCACTGCGGAAGATGACATCCGGGTAGTCCTGGCGCTTCCAGTAGAGCGGTTTTTGTACTGTGTCACCCGGGTTGGTATAAAATGTCACCTTATAGCCGTTCTCATCCTTGGAATCGACCGCTTTGAGGTCGGTTTCCGGCATTGAGGCGATGTATTCCAGGTTGGTGGGAATGGGCAACACGTCCAGCTTGTAGATCCGGTAGAACTCCTCCGCTTCTGTCAGGGCGGTACCGGTCATACCCGCCAGTTTTTTGTACATCCTGAAGTAGTTCTGGATGGTGATGGTGGCGTGGGTAATGTTCTCCGCCTGCACCTTCACGCCTTCTTTGGCTTCCACCGCCTGGTGGAGACCATCCGACCAGCGCCTGCCGGGCATCAGCCGCCCGGTGAACTCATCCACAATGATCACGTTATCTGCTTGAACGATGTAGTCCTTGTTGCGGCGGAAAAGGAATTGCGCCCGCAGTGCCTGTTCCAGGTATCCCAGCATGCGCGCCTGCTCAGGTGTGATATCCTCGGGGCGGTCCGGGTCACGCAGAGGCGTACCCAGCAGTTCTTCCACATGCACCAGTCCGATCTCGGTCAGGGATACCGTGCGGTCCTTTTCCATCACTTCATAATCCTCAGGCACCAGTGCTTTCACCACCAGGGTCATGCGGCGGTAGTTTTCCGAATCATCCTGGGCGGGACCGGAAATGATCAGTGGGGTGCGCGCTTCATCTATAAGGATATTGTCGACCTCATCGATGATGGCGTAATGGTGACCACGCTGCACACGCTGCTCAAGGCTCATCGTGATGTTGTCGCGCAAATAGTCAAAACCAAATTCGCTGTTGGTGCCGTATGTTATGTCTGCGAGGTAGGCTTGCCTGCGCTGGACAGGTCGCAACTGGTTCTTTTCTTCAAAAAGCGAATTTTCATTGGGGTCAAATATGTATGCCAGTTGGCCATTCTCGGTCAGCGATGCCATCTGTAAAATGCCGACGCTCAGCCCTAAAAGGTTAAAGATCGCCCCCATCCAGCGTCCATCGCGGCGTGCCAGGTAGTCATTGACCGTCACCAGGTGCACGCCCTTGCCTTCCAGTGAATTCAGGTAAAGCGGCAGGGTGGCGGCAAGGGTTTTCCCCTCACCGGTGCGCATTTCAGAAATGCCGCCGCGGTGCAGGTTAATGGCGCAGATCATCTGCACGTCGTAATGGCGCTGCCCCAGGACGCGCTTGCTGGCTTCACGCACAGCGGCAAACGCCTCAGGTAAAATACCATCCAGCGCTTCTCCCTTTGCAAGACGTGTTTTAAATTCAGCTGTCTTGGCATGCAAAGCTTCCTGGCTCAGGGTTTCATACCCTGTTTCCAGGTGATTGATCTGCTCGACGATCTTTGAATATTCTTCGAGCTTCTTTTTGAATGGATCCCCGGTAAAAACCTGGGCAAGCTTCTTAAACATACTATTATGGCCTTTTCAGTTGCTAAATTAACAACTTTTGATTATAGCATAGGGGGATTTCTATCCTTTGCGAGAAGCCATGATTAATAAAAATCTGATGGAGAGCCAGCAACCAGGGAAGAAAGATCCAGGCAGCCGATTCTGGCTGCCTGGATGGAATGACAGGTCGATCAATAAAGGATGCCGCAGGTTAATAGATCGGGCAGCCCGGCAGGGAATTAAAGGTTAATGCACACCACCATGTGGCGGGCATGAAGGTCAGCACAAGGCCGACCACCACACAAGCCACGATTGCCATGATGAGCAGGATCAACAGCCAGGTCGGGAATTTCTTCTTCTTTTTCTGTTCAACGGGTGCCTGTTGAACATATGGCGGTGGAGTCATCACCGGCTGTGGCTGAGGGACAGGCGCAACCCACTGGGCAGGTTGGGGCGCAACCGGGCGTACAACAGGCTGCGCCGGGGGTGCTGGTTGCACTGGCGGGACATAAGGTGGTGGTGCAGCAGGCTGAACCGGCTGAACTGGCGGCAGTGGCACAAACGCCTGGACCGGCTCGGATGATAACTGCGTTTTCCCTGCAACAACCGTGGCATCCGGGTCGTAGCTCATGGCTTCAAAAACTACCACGATGCTTTCGCCAAAGGTGATCACATCCCCGTGCTTTAATGCCTGGGGAGATGATGCACGGACACCGTTGATAAAAGTCCCATTGGTCGAACCGAGGTCTTCGATCATCACGCCTTCGGGGCGCACAAGAAAATGGGCATGTTTTCGGGAAACTTCGGGGTCAGGAATGGCAATGGTATTAACCAGGTCTCTACCCACAGATACATCTTCGCTTTCAAGGGGATATGATTTTCCGGGAGTTGGACCAGAACGCATTGTTATCCGATATGTTTGAATTGTCATATTACCTCCTTGGTAACAGTTGAAAATTCCAATCGATGATTATAGTTTACTGACTTTTAAGCTTAATGTCAAACTTTTTCCATGCCCTGCTGGTCTCTCAAAAACTACCGTTTCCGCGCATCCGGCTTTATTGACGAGATACCCGATTCCTGCTATATTCGATAGCGTATGGACATTAACGGTAAACGACACCCATGGTATAAACGCTTTTTCCAGGTCATAAAACGAGAAATTCAATGGCTGCGGCCTGGTTTGGGATTCAAGCGCTGGCTGGTATTGGCAATTGTGGGTGCCATATTCCTGGGGCTTGGCCTGGCGGTTGTGCTGATCGATGTTTACCGCAATGTACCCGACAGCTGGGTTGTGCCCATCCTCGCCGTTCTCTCACTGCGTTTCCTTGACCGGCCTATCCGGTTCTTATTGTTTGGTGGGATCGGGCTGATCGTCATCCTGTTGGGCATTTGGGGTGCCAACCGCTCCCTGTTGCGGCCTTTTGTGCCCCCGGGAAGGCCGGTGGTTGAGGCATTGCAGAATTACCGGCGCAAAGAACGCGGTCCGAAGATCGTTGTTTTGGGTGGCGGGCATGGGCTGGCTTCTCTTTTAAGGGGTATCAAGGAATATTCACACAACATCACCGCAATCGTCACCGTGACGGATAACGGCGGCTCATCCGGTGAGCTGCGCAAGAACTTTGGCGTGCTGCCTCCGGGAGATATCCGCAACTGTCTGGCAGCCTTAAGCAGTGATGAAGCGCTGCTCTCGCAGGTCTTCCAATACCGTTTTACCTCAGGTTCCAGCCTCGAAGGCCATTCCCTGGGCAACCTGCTTATCACGGCGATGAGCGAGATTACCGGCAGTTTTGAAGAAGCGGTTGCCGAGTCCGGCAGGGTCCTGGCGATCGTCGGCCAGGTTTTACCATCAACGCTCAGTGATGTGCAATTATTGGGTGACGTGGAAGAACCCGGCTCAAAACGGACCGTGCTTGTCCTGGGTGAACATGAGATCACGGACTTTCCCGGGGCGATCAAGCGTGTCTGGCTCAACCCGGCAGACACTCCCGCATTCCCACCTGCCATCCGTGCCATCCTGGATGCCGACCTCATCATCGTAGGCCCCGGCAGTCTCTTTACCAGCATTTTACCCAACCTGCTGGTCAAGGAGATCATGGCAGCAGTGAGCGCCAGTCGGGCATTAAAACTTTTCGTGTGCAATGTAGCCACCCAACCGGGTGAGACAGATGGGTATGACTGCCTCGACCACCTGGAAGTTGTCAAGAAACATGCCGGCAAAGATCTGTTTGACCTGGTGATCGCCAATAACTTTTTCGAAGGGAACCTGGGCAGCAACTCCGATTGGGTCAAGCCCGGTAATGAATTGAGAAAACGTTACAAGGTTTACGAGGCAAAACTGGTCGATCAGGCAAACCCCTGGCGTCATGATTCAAAAAGCCTGGCAAGGACGATCATGGATCTTTACGAGGAACGGACGGGACCACTAAATTTTTAAACCTTTTACCATTCAGAAATTAAAATAAATAATGGTAAAATAATTTGATTCAAAAATATCAAGGAGACTATTAAATGACTGTAAAAGTTGGTATCAATGGTTTTGGGCGGATTGGCCGCCAGGTATTAAAAGCCATAATTGAACGATCAGGCGGTGAGCTTGAGGTAGTAGCGGTCAACGACCTGTTTGATGCAAAGACAAACGCACACCTTTTCAAATATGACACGAACTATGGTAAGTATCCCGGCACTGTTGAAGCTGTGGGTAATGATATCGTGGTGGATGGCAAGCTGATCAAAGTCTTTGCCCAGAAAGATCCCGGCATGTTGCGCTGGGGCGATGAGGGTGTGGATATCGTGATCGAATCGACCGGTATATTCACCAATGCCAAGTCTGATCCCGAGAAGGGTAAAGCTGGCGCTGATGTTCATATCGTCAAAGGTGGCGCCAAGAAAGTGATCATCTCGGCACCTGCCAAAGGTGAGGACCTGACTATTGTCCTTGGTGTGAACGAGGGTATGTATGATACAACGAAGCATCACATTGTGTCCAATGCCTCCTGCACCACCAACTGCCTCGCACCGGCAGCCAAGATCGTCAATGACATGCTGACCATCAAACGCGCTTTGATGACCACCATTCACTCCTACACCAATGACCAGAAGATCCTCGACATGGCCCATAAAGATCTGCGTCGTGCACGAGCCGCTGCCCTGAGCATGATCCCGACCACGACCGGTGCTGCCAAGGCAGTTGCCCTGGTCATCCCCGAACTGAAGGGCAAATTCGATGGCTATGCCATCCGCGTCCCAACCCCCACCGTGTCCATCGTGGACTTTGTGGCTGATGTGGAAAAGCCCACCACCAAGGAAGAACTGAACGCCGCCTTCAAAGCTGCTGCCGAAGGACCCCTCAAAGGCATCCTGGCATTCAGTGAAGAACCCCTCGTATCCATGGATTTCAAGGGTTCCGATGTCTCTTCAACCATCGACGCCGAATTGACCACGGTCATGGATGGCACAATGGTCAAAGTTGTGACCTGGTATGATAATGAATGGGGCTACTCCTGCCGCACGGCCGACCTGGCACTCATGATGGCAAAAGCACTCTAAACAAAATTGGGGTAGAACAAATTAAACAAGTGCGCATTGCATGTTGAACAGATATGCAGTGCGCATTATTTCTTAAAAGGAGATCATGATGTTCAATAAAAAACTTGTTTCCGATCTGGATGTCAAAGGCAAAAAGGTCCTGGTAAGGGTGGACTTCAACGTGCCGATAAAAGAGGGCAAAGTCAAGGATGACACCCGCATCGTGGCTGCCCTGCCGACGATCAATTACCTGGTCGATCACGGTGCTGCCGTTATCCTCTGCTCGCATCTCGGCCGCCCAAAAGACGAACCCGATCCTGCCTATTCGATGCAACCTGTAGCTGATTACCTGGCAAAACTGGTCACGGTTCCGGTCAAATTTGCCGAGGACTGCATCGGTCCAAAAGCAGAGGAAGCCGCCAAAGCATTAAAGGCTGGCGAGATCCTGGTGCTGGAGAATACCCGTTTCCACAAGGGTGAAGGCAAGAATGACCCCGAAATGTCACGCCAGTTGGCCTCCCTGGCGGACCTCTACGTCAATGATGCTTTTGGCTCCGCACACCGTGCTCATGCCTCAACCGCCGGGGTGGCGGATTTCCTGCCTGCGGCCGCTGGTTTCCTGATGGAAAAAGAGATCCAGTATCTAGGCAATGCTATTGCCGAACCAAAGCGCCCCTTTGTGGCGATCCTGGGTGGGGCAAAGATCAGTGACAAGATCGGTGTGATCGAAAATCTCTTAACCAAAGCCGATAATATCCTTATTGGCGGTGGCATGGCTAACACTTTCCTGTCCGCCCAGGGATTTGCGATGGCTGATTCACTTGTAGAAGCCGAAGCCCTTGAAACCGCTAAGTCATTGCTCGCCAAAGGATCTGAGAAATTGCTCCTGCCTGTGGATGTGGTGATGGCAAACGCTTTCGACGCCGAAGCAGAAATGAAAACCCAGGACCTCGCAGATATCCCGGCGGGTTGGCGGGTGCTGGATATCGGCCCAAAGACAGTCAAAGCCTTCAGCAAAGTGGTCAAGAAGGCTGGTACCGTCGTCTGGAACGGTCCAATGGGTGTTTTTGAGTTTCCCCGGTTTGCCGTAGGTACCTTTGAGGTAGCCAAAGCTGTGGCGAATAGCGACGCTGTCAGTATCATTGGCGGGGGTGACTCGGTGGCAGCGATCAATCAATCAGGCCTGGATGACAAGATCACTCATATCTCGACTGGCGGCGGTGCTTCCCTCGAGATGCTCGAAGGGATCGAACTGCCCGGTTTGAAAGTCCTTAACGAAAAATAACCTTTCTTATTAACACTTTACACTGCCCGATTCTGCTTGAATCGGGCAGTGTTTTTATCTATAATCTAAGTTATAAATAATAACAATACTTACTGGTAGTTCCCCAGGGAACAAAAACAAGTTTCTTATCGTCATACTGGTATTGAGTATCAAGTGCAGTAAAGGAGTAAGAAATGTTAAAACCAGTGTTGAAGAAGACAGGAATTTTGACTGGAATTGCCCTGGCCATTGTTCTATTGGTCAGTGCATGTAATATTCCAACCGAACAGGTGGCGAACCCGGATGAACTGGTCGAGAAAGCTTTGCAAACCTTGCAATGGCAGTCGACACAACAGGCAGTGGGCACCATGGCGGCTCAGTTGACCGAGGTATCACAGGAGGCTGCGGTCACTGAAGAATTGCCCACCCAGACACCCATTATCCAGGTGGTCACTGCCACACCCATTCCACCTACACAAACTCCATACGTGCAGGTAGTGACCGCAACCCCCAACCCGCCCACACAAACCCCAACCCCCAAACCGATCCCCTGCAACATCGGCAGCTTTTTCACAGATATGACCATCCCGGATGGGACAGAAGTCAATCCAGGGCAATCGTTTGTAAAGACATGGCGTATCAAGAATGTGGGTTCATGCACCTGGACGACAGCATACGATCTCGTTTTTTACAGCGGCAGCGGCATGAACGGGCCATCCGTGCTGGCTTTGCCTGCCAGTGTGGCACCCGGGCAGACGATCGACCTGTCTGTCAACTTGAAAGCGTCCGACACCCCTGGCACATACACCGGGTACTGGATGTTGCGCGATCAAAACGATGCCCTGTTTGGGGTCGGCAGCGATGGCATGACCAGCATATGGGTGAAGGTCAAGGTCAAAGCAACCACCGGGCTGGTATATGATTTTGCCCAAAAAGCATGTGATGCTGCCTGGTCAACACCCAATGGCTCACTGGCTTGCCCCGGAAATGAGACTAGCATTACCAACGGCTATGTGGTCAAGAAAACCAATGCAAAACGTGAAGATGGCGGGGTTGAAAATGACCTCAGCCTGGTGACACGACCGAACAATGCAAATAATGGCTGGATCATTGGTGTCTATCCCGCTTTTACGGTAAAAAATGGCGACCAGTTCCGTGCAGCAATCAACTGTGAGTATGACAGCGTCGGCTGTGACATCACATTTGTGCTCAGATACCAGATCGGGAGTGCTGACCAGGTTGAGTTGGGCAGCTGGCATGAGATCTATGATGGTAAATTCCGTGACGTGGTGGTTGACCTGAGCGCGTTAGCTGGTAAGGATGTCAAGTTCATCCTGATGGTCAAGAACAACACGGCAACCAACAACAAGGGCTTGTGGATCATGCCCAGCATCTGGCGCAACTCAGGCATCGTAACACCAACCAGTACGCCCATTACGCCAACCCCCACCGCGACTCCTATCCCGGTACCCTGCAACATAGCCAAGTTCGTCAAGGACGTATCCATTCCTGATTGGACAACCCTGGTTGCCGGAGAGCCATTTACCAAAACCTGGCGGGTACAAAATGTTGGCACCTGTACCTGGACGACTGAATATGACCTGGTGTTTGTGAGCGGCAATTCAATGAGCGCACAAACGGTCATCCCCCTGACCGCCAATGTGGTTCCCGGACAGACGGTTGACCTGTCTGTTAATATGAAAGCGCCGAGCACACCGGGGGATTACACCGGCTATTGGATGCTGCGCAACCAGTATGATGCCCGTTTTGGTGTGGGCAAGGATGCCAAGGTCAGCCTGTGGGTCAAGATCAAAGTCGTCTCCAGCAGCATGTTCTATGATTTCGCCGCCAGGGCATGCGATGCACTATGGAATTCACACCTGGGACCGATACCATGCCCTGGAAATGAAACCAGTATAACAAATGGTTATGTGGTCATAAAAGCAAACGCAATCCGTGAAGATGGCGGCACAGAAAACGAATTAAGCCTGGTAACAAGGCCAAATTCCGCAAGCGATGGCAAGATCTCCGGTAAATTCCCAGCCATCCTTGTCAAAGCAGGGGATGAATTCAAGGCGACCGTCAACTGTGAATATAACAGCCCGGCATGTGATGTTACATTCAAGCTGCTCTATCAAATTGGTGATGGTGTGGTCCATGAATTGGGCAGTTGGCATGAAATTTATGAAGGTAATTTCAGGAATGTGACGGTTGACCTGAGCCCGCTGGCGGGGCAAAATGTAAAGTTCATCCTGTTTGTCATGAACAACAGTACCTCAACGGACAACAGGGCGTTGTGGATCGCGCCAGGCATCGTGCGCTAAACTAAAAGCATATTTCATATAAAACTCCTTCCGCTTCCCGGGAGGAGTTTTTTTGCAGGAGAATTCATTTCAGGCTTGAAATCAGCCAGCAAATATGTCATACTGGAAGTTGTAAATTCATGCATTCTTCATCGCAGCCCCCAAGAGTTGTTTACAACAGGAGGTTCATATGAAAACGCAAAAATGGTGGTATTGGCTGATCATTCTTTTTAGTTTGGCAGGTTTGGCATCCATATCAGTTGGAAAAAGCCAGGTTAACCAACAATCCCGTGTACAGGCCAGTTTCTTCGTCTCACCCGGCGGGTCAGGCAGTGCATGTTCCATGGCCACGCCTTGTCCTTTACAGAAAGCCCTTGATAATCTCAATGGTGGTGATATTGTCTACCTTGCCAGCGGCACTTACCAAAAAGCCGACCCGGCAACCGAGGTGATCCTGGTGGATAAAAGCATCCAGCTATATGGCGGTTGGAATGGTCAAGCCGGGGCTTTGATCGTTGACCCGGATCTTTACATATCGGTCATTGATGGGCAGGATGCAAGACGCTGCATTAAGGTGATTGCTGGAGGTGCCGGGTCAAAATTGAGTGGGCTGACCCTTACCAATGGTTTTGCGGATCCTTATGGCGGTGGCATTTACAGCAGTGCTTCGTCGCTCACCATCACCAGGATCAAATTTCGCGACAACATCTCAGGCAGCATGGGTGGAGGTATTTTCCTGGCAAATAATGGCGGAATGACACTCAGCAACAGCATATTTGAGGATAACCAGGCAGTTAATGTCGGTGGAGCAATTGCCATAAGCTCTGGAAGTGCACTTGAAGTCAGTAAAACTAAATTCACAGGTAATACAGCGCCTAATGGTGGAGCGATCAATATTGATCTCGGCTCAGTAAATATTCGTGAAAATGTTTTTGACCTGAATTTCGGTTACCAGACCGTGCATGCCAACCTGGGTACAGGATATTTTCTCTTCGTCAACAACATGATCTCAAACAGCAGGCAACCTGGGTCATCCACACCAGCGATCGGTTTGAGTTTCTACTATGAAAATACCTCCTATGGCTCAATTTTCTACAATACCTTTGTGGGTCATGCAAGTGCGCTCGCCTGTGATTTCGGTGATCCAAGTTTTTATGTTATTAACAACATATTCGCCAATAATGGTACCAGTATCGGATGCAGCAGCACCAATCTCACCATAAGCTACAACCTGTTTTATGGAAATACTTTAAATCCCTACCCAGGAAACGCAGCTGTGGTTGGTGATCCGAAGTTTGTTGCCCCGGCGAACTCGGATTACCACATCAGTGCGGGGTCGGCAGCGATCGATGTTGGGGGTAATCTCCCTGTTCCCATTGATTTTGAGGGAGATCCGCGACCGACCTTTGCCAATTTTGACATCGGGGCGGATGAGTTGTGCCTGCAGGTATACCTGCCATTTATCATGCGATGATAGTCATCAACCGGTAGGAGTGTTTTATTTCGGGTAAAATTGGGGAAAATTCATACTTAAGGAGAATTTTTATGAGAAAACCAATGGTTGCAGGGAACTGGAAAATGAACAATACGATCAGTGATACAAAAAAACTCATTGATGCGCTGGTATTGGACATCGGGCAGATCGCTGATGTGGATGTGGTGGTATGCCCATCTTTCATCTCCCTGGCGGTGGCAAAACGCCAAAGTGAGGGTAGCATGATCCGGGTGGGGGCACAGAACCTTTACTGGAAGGATGCCGGGGCATTTACCGGTGAAGTTTCACCCATGATGGTAAGAGATGTCTGCGATTTCGTGATCATCGGGCACTCCGAGCGGCGCACGCTGTTTGGTGAGACAGATGAGGGTGTCAACCAGAAGGTTAAAGCAGCCCTGGCCGTAGGCCTGGCGCCGATCGTGTGTGTCGGGGAGACGCTTAGTGAGAACCAGGCCGGATTGACCGGAGAGGTGGTTTCAAGGCAGGTACGCGAAGGCTTGAAGGAACTTACACCCGAACAGGGTGCAGCGCTGGTGATCGCTTATGAACCCGTTTGGGCGATCGGTACCGGCCTGGCAGCCACACCTGAGGGCGCAAACGAAGTGCACCGTGACGTGATCCGCCCGATTTTGCGCAAGATGTTCGGTGAGACGGTGGGCAATGGCATGCGCATCCTCTATGGCGGCTCGGTCACGGCAGCAAACGCAGCGGAGTTGTTTAGCCAGTCGGATATTGACGGCGGACTGGTGGGTGGAGCGAGTTTGAAGGTGGACGCCTTCACGGCGATCGTCAGGGCAGCGTTGTAGATCCAAAATGAGTAATAAATAGGCTGCTATTCAGGCAGCCTATTTTTGTATGAAAATTTATGGAGGGTCTCTCTCATAGATCTTGCCAGGACAGAGGTATCGCCCCCAGGCGCGTGCACTGACGGGTGCCCGCCCGTACCCCCAACCGCACAGCCTCCACAATGCTTAAGCCGCGCAGCAAGCATGCTGCCACCACGGCGATCACCTGGTCCCCGCTGCCGGTCGTGTCCACCAATTGCCCCGCTGTCAATCCTTCTGCCTGGATATGTTCTGCTCCACCATCAGTGAACAAATAAGCCCCCTGCCCACCGTGCGTGATCAACAGGTTTTGAACGCCACCCTGCATTAACCTCGATGCTGCCTTCCCGGCAGTCGCCAGGTCAAAGACCCACACGCCGCATATCTCCTCAACTTCCGCCGCGTTGGGCTTCAGAAAGAAGACCGGTTGTTCCAGCACACGCCAGTAGTTGCCCATGTCATGGCATCCCCCGGGGTCGACTAAAGCTCTGATCCCCAGCCCGGCTGCCAACTCAAGCGCATGCACCACCGTGTCGACAGGCATCTCGCCGCTCATTACCAGTAATCCGTTTTGTTCTGCCAACCTTTCGAACATTGGCGTTGAGCGATCGATGTCTTCCATGCTCAGGGTCTCATTCCTGCCCATGAAGTACAGTACTCGGTTGGCATCCTGCTTGACCTGCAGCACCAGGGCCATTGTCGGCAGTTCGCCCTTTGCAGGCTCTGCCAGGATGATGCCATCAGTGAGCACGCCGTAATCATGCAGGCTTTCAACCGGCACCTGCCATAAGCCGCTGGCATCCTTTACGGTCTTCGCCAGCATGGCAACCTTTCCGACGCCCACCAGCTTGCCGCACATGCGTGCCATGTTGCAGGCTTTACCGCCTGCCCGCAGTTCCAGGTGCTGGCCTACCTCCTGCCCGCCGGCTTTGGGGATACTTGCCAGACCCATTGCGATCAGGTCAATGTTGACCGCCCCAATGCAGATGATTTTCAGATTTCCAGATTCTTCCATTTTGGCCACTACGATAATTTTAGCACGCGCGAACGCTTCTGTCAGTCGAAATGGTCTGCCGCGGGCTTATTGCATTACAATATGGATTGTCAAGAGAGACACAAAGTAAGCTGATTAACAGGAGAATCCCATGACTGAACCGATAAAGGTCCTTTTGTTTGGCGCTGGTGCCCGCGGGGCTGATTCTTATGGCCCCTATGCCCTGCAACATCCGGATGAACTGCAGTTCGTGGCGGTGGCCGAGCCGCTCACCGTGCGCCGTGAACGGTTTGCCCAGGCGCACAACATCCCCCCCGAGCGTTGCTTTGAGACCTGGGAAGATGCCCTGCAGGCTGGCAAAATCGCCGAAGTGGTCTTCAACTGCACCCAGGACCAGATGCATTTCGCCTCGGGTTTGGCTGCCTTGCAAGCCGGGTATGACATGCTGCTCGAAAAGCCCATCTGCAACACCCTGGCGGATACGGTCACCCTGGTAAAAACCGCGGAGCACCTGGGCAGGCAATTGCAGATCTGCCACGTCATGCGCTACACTGATTACTGGAACAAGGTCTATGAGATCGTACACAGCGGGGAATTGGGACAGATCATCACCGTCTCGCACCGCGAAAACGTCTCCTCCTGGCATATGGCACATTCCTATGTGCGCGGCAACTGGCGCAACCTGGCGGAGTCAGCTCCCATGATCCTCGCCAAGTGCTGCCACGACCTTGACATGCTCTACTGGCTGCTGGGGGAACCGGTCGCCAGCCTGGGTTCAACCGGCAACCTGCGCCACTACCGCCCGGAAAATGCCCCGGAAGGTGCGCCTTTACGCTGCACGGATGGCTGCCCGGTGGCTGGCAAGTGCCCCTTTTATGCGCCGGCGATCTACCTGGACCTTTTGCCCTTCAAGCGTGCCCTCAGTCACAGCCACAGTAAACTCTACCGCACTATCGGGAGACTGGCGCTAAACCACCCCGATTTCCTGCATGGTCTTGGCAAGCTGATCCCTGCGCTGCGCAGCCTGACCGAGTATTCGGGTTGGCCGCGCTCGATCATCACCGACAACCCGGGCTCGGATGAAGCCGTTGTAGAGGCGCTGCGCAACGGCCCCTACGGGCGCTGTGTCTATCACTGTGACAATGATGTGGTCGATCACCAGGTGGTGAGCATGACCACAAAGAGTGGCATCACCGCCACCCTGACCATGCACGGTCATTCATATGAAGAAGGCCGCACCATCCGCATTGATGGGTCACAGTCCACCCTGCTGGGGAAATTCACCTTCAGCGAGGCATGGCTAAAGATCATGGATCACCGCGGGTTCCTGGTCGAGCACATCGAATTCCCGGTTGAAATTGAAGGCAATGCCGGGCATGGCGGCGGGGATTTTGGCCTGATGCGCCAGTACGTACAGACCAGGCGCGGTAATGCGGATGCCCTGACCGATGCCCGCCATGCCCTGGAGAGTCACCTGATGGCCTTTGCCGCCGAGGAAGCCCGGTTGGAGAACAGGGTGGTGGACATGGAGGAGTTCAGGCGAAACGCAGGGGTGTAGGAAAAAGGTTTTCGCAAAGACACCATTGATCACCGACGTGATCAATGTACACCTGGGGTGCTTTTGCCACAAATGCGGCTGGTACCTGCGGGATGATGCTCCAGGTTATCGCAGTTTCGCAGTTTCGCAGCTTCGCAGCACACATAGCCCTGTTGCGAAACTGACTTTGTTTCAAAAGTAAAGTTCGCATGGTTCGCACGTTCGCTGCACGTGTACCCTGGTTGCGAACTAATCTTTAATGTCCCATCCGCCGGAAATTTGTTATGTTAAAGCTAGATTGACAATCGTCTGAAACGGAAGCGTCTGTGGTTAAACAGGCTAACCTCACCCCAACCCTGGCAACAGCCACTCTGTCTCCAAATCACTGGGGAGGGCTTGGACAAATCGAGAGGATGGATGGGCGAGACGCTTTGGGTCATGCTATTACATGTCTGAGATCGCTTCGTGCCTCCATTAGACTTATGTTAGTATCAGTTTGTTGAGTAA
>CAYSZB010000052.1:0-5565 GCA_964435475.1 uncultured Anaerolineaceae bacterium
AAGTTGATCCTGACCGGCAAGCAGGCCATCGATGGGGATACTGCCCAGGTGGGGCCGGAGATCGCAGAGATTCTCAACCTGCCGCAGATCACCTATGCCACAGCAGTAACCCTCAGCAGTTCCATGCGCCAGGTGCGTGTCAGGCAGGAAGTGGAACGGGGTTACGAGGTGCTGGAGTGCAACCTGCCAGCCCTGGTCACTGTATCCAGGGGAGACATGGTCAGGCGTGCCCCGTCACTGGAAAGCCTGCTTGCAGGACGCAAGAAGCCGATCGAAGTGGTTAAAGCTAGCGACCTGGGACTGCCGGAAAGCAGCCTGGGATTGCAGGGCTCTTATACCCAGGTGGTAAAGATATTCCCGCCAGCCACACGCCAGGCGAGCCGCCTGGTGAGCGGCCTGGAGGCTGGAGATGCAGCCCGGGAGATCTATGATTACCTCACAGAACAGCATTTCCTGGATAAGGGAGACAATTAAACCATGCTGATCATCGACCATGAAAAATGCACCTTGTGCAAGGCATGCATTAAAAACTGCCCCTTTGGCGCGCTGGCGATCGAGGATGGCAGGCTGCAGGTCAGCGAAGCCTGCACCCTGTGCGGTGCCTGTGTTAATGTCTGCCGCTTCGATGCCTTGAGTATTGAACGCCGCCAGGCTTCCCCTGAAGAACTGGCTGCCTACCGCGGGGTATACATCTGGATCGAGCTGGATGACGCGGGTGGGCAGGCACTGCCCCGCAAGGTATCCCTGGAACTGCTGGGCAAAGGGCGCCTGTTGGCTGATCAGCTGGGGCAGCCTCTGGTGGCCGTGGTACTGGGCGGTGCAGATCTGCCGGATATGGCGTACCTGGCGAGCTATGGGGCAGACCGGGTGATCCGCTGCTGCCATGAGCTGCTGCAGGCCTATTCCACCGACGGCTATACCCAGGTCTTGAGCGCCTTGATTAGCGGCCACAAGCCGGCGATCGTGCTGTATGGCGCCACACCACATGGACGGGACCTGGCACCGCGGGTGGCAGCCCGTTTGAAGTTGGGGCTGACCGCTGACTGCACCGGGCTGGCGATCGATGACCAGCAGCAACTGGTGCAGACCCGCCCGGCTTTTGGCGGCAACATCATGGCTTCGATCATTACCCCTTACACCCGACCTCAAACAGCCACCGTGCGCCCCAACGTCTTTGCCGTCCCTGCCCGGTACCCCGAGAGGACGGCCGAAATTGAGGATTTCCCGGTCGTACTCAGCCGCTCTGCCATCCGCACGCGGGTGGTGGAACGGAATTATGATGAAGGTGCACTGCAGAGCATAGCTGATGCCAACATGATCGTTTCAGGAGGGCGGGGCTGCCAGAAACCGCAGAACCTGGCGCTGCTTGCCCGGCTGGCTGAGCAACTGGGTGGGGTGATGGCCGGTTCAAGGCCGATCGTGGAGCAGGGCTGGATCCCCCATACCCTGCAGGTGGGGCAGTCCGGCACGACGGTCAGCCCGCAGCTATACATTGCGGTGGGTATCAGCGGTGCCATCCAACACCTGGTAGGGATGAACTCGTCCAGGGTGATCATTGCGATCAACAAGGACCCCGAAGCACCGATCTTGAAGACAGCAGACCTGGCGGTGGTGGGGGATGCCCTGGAGATACTGCCCAGGTTGAGTGCAATGATCGAAGAGGAACAAGGGATCGACCAGGCTAATTGAGCAAGCGCAGATTCGGGAATTCACGCACTAAATAAGAAGAGTTGTTCATTATTCAAAAGGGTAAACCAGTCCCATTTGTTTGCGGCACTCATCGATAATTTTCATGGTGTCAATGGTCGACCTTGCGGAAACCATGGTGCTCTCCAATTTTCCGGCTGTTATTTCTGCAGCAACTGTATCAAACTGTGATAGATACAAGTCATTGATCGATCTGCCTTTATCGATGAAGACCTCTCTCTTTAAACCCTGGCACAGCCTGGCCTTCCTGGCGATATGGAACCAGGGTACCCTGATGGAACCTTTTGAGCCTTTGATGATGACCTTTTCGCCTTTAAACTCTTCCAGGGAAATGATAATCTCACAGCTGTAACTTCCATAATCGAGCATTACTCTCTCGGACAGGTCGATACCATTCTCGAGCTTGCCCTGGCAGGTGATGCGTTTGGGCATGCCGAAAAGCCCTAAACAATAGCGAATTGGATATACCCCGACGTCCAGGATCGCACCACCTGCCCTGGCAGGGTCGGTCAAGCGATCAGACCTGTAGAATTTGATCACCGGCATGGCATAGTTCACCTGGACAGATCTTACTTCACCAATCCTGCCTGTATCGATCCATTGCTTGACCTTGAGGGCGGTCTGATTGAACCAGGTCCACATGGCTTCAGCGACATACACCTTTTCCTGCGCTGCCAGATCAAAAACCTCCCGGGCTTCTTTGGTACTGACAGTGAAAGGCTTTTCACACAGTACGGGTTTATGGTGTTTGATACACAGCTTCATGTACTCAGCATGTTTGTCGGCTGTCAGTGCAATATATACGCCCTGCACATCTTTATCGGCGATCGCACTTTCTGCAGTGTCATACACTTTCCCGCCATGTAGCTGGGAAAAGGCATCTGCTTTTGATCTGGTACGATTCCACACTGCGACGATCTCATGACGACCGGATGGCAGGATCGCTTTGGCCGTGCCATGTGCGATGATCCCGCACCCGATGTAAGCCCATCTGAATTTTTCCATTTTTCCTCGGTTATCTTTGAAAGTCACTTATAATTTCGATTAGGCCAACTGGTAAAGGCAGCTGGTGACCTTAAGAATATCCCAATAAGTGTGCAGTGGTCAAGGTATTTTGTCAACAGGTTTTTCTCAAAATTCTGAACCAGGCATCGAGGTTACTTTGTGTCTTCCATTTGATGCGAAATTACTACCAGGATTGTGGGATTTTTGATATATTTTGGCAGTAAAATAATATAAAATCTATCCAATAAATAATCATGATGCACGATTCTTGTTGTGTTACGATATGCGACAAAAAAAGGAGAAAACATGAAAAAGATCTTTTCCCTGCTCATCCTCTTGGCAATTTTAATCCCCCTTGCTGCTTGCGGTGGTCAAAAGCCTGAAAGCGGTGAAACCATACCAGGTACGGACAAGACCGTTCCTGAAGAACGTCAGTATTCCTTCTGGATTCGCACCGGGGATACCCACTACAATGATTACGAAGAAAACCCCGGGATCGAATACCTGGAGTCACAGCCCTACGGAACCGATGAAAAAGGCAACCCGAAATACCTGGACCTGAGTTTCTATATCCCGGTGACCGGGTCCGAGCAGGACAACTTCAACACCCTGATCGCTACAGGCGATTACATGGATGTGATGACGCTCACCGCGTCCACTTTTTCGCCGATTGAGCTCTATGAACAGGGCATCGCCATGGACATCACCGAGTATGTCGAACAATACATGCCCCATTACCTGGAATTTCTTGAGCAGTTTCCTGATCTGAAAGCGACTGCCACCAACCTGATCGATGGTGAGAAACGCTTCCTGGTGCTATACAATTACGGCTCCGGTATCCAGGAAATGTGGGGTGGCTACCAGTACCGCCGGGATTGGATCGTCAAATATGGCAAGAACCCGCTGGATGGTTCTGCATTCAGTGGATCCTTTACAGTGACCAATACTGATGGCACGGTCGACCTGGACAGCTGGCAGGATAACGTGGTCTTCCCCAGCGGCGGTCCCGACCCGGTCTACATCAGTGACTGGGAGTGGATGTTCGGGATCTTCGACCTGGCACTGGAAGACCTGGGTATTACGGATGGTTATGGGATGAGCCTTTACTACCCTGGATACCTGGCAACCGGTGACCTGGTTTCGGCTTTCGGTGGCGGCGGACCCATGTGGTATAAAACGCCAGACCTGGAGGTCAAATTTGGTATGACCTCGGATGACTTCCGCACTTACCTGCAGGCGATGCACACCTGGTACAAGAATGGCTGGATCGATAAAGCCTTCCCCGAGCACAATTCGGACATCTTCTACACGATCGACAACACCAGGATCTTTTCAGGCAAAGTAGGCCTGTGGTGGGGCACGCAGGCTACATTGGGCGGCAGCCTCTCCAACCCGGATGATCCCCTGCTAAAGGATTTTGTGAGTTTCTCTGCTCCGCAACCGATCAACGATGTCTACGGTAGCGAAGCCCAGCAGAACAAGGTCCCTTATACCTTCTACCAGATAAGCCAGGCAGCAGGAACCTCAATGGTTACCACGGCCGCCCAGGATAAAGACCTTGAAACCCTCTTTACTTTCTTTGATTCGCTCTATGATCCAGGGAGTAATGCAGTCATATTCTCCTTTGGGCTCAACCAGGAACAGTATGAACAAACCAAAAACAAATTCATGACCGATAACGGGTTTACGCGGGGAGTATATTACCCGGTTGAGGAAAATGGCGAAACCCTTTATGAACTGTGGCCGGAAGTGGCAGATACAGGCATGCTGGCATCTCTACGCCCTCACCGTCTGCCTGGTCTTGATCTTCAATCTACGATGATGAGTTCGGGTTCATACAAACCGGGCGTTGTAAGCAATCTTGACCGCTGGACCCAGTATCCAAACACCGGGTGGATCGAGAATTTCAGTCAACTATCCATCGAGGATATGAATGCCTACAACAAGATCCAGACCTATATCAACGAGTTCTCTACAAAGAACGTTCCACCCTTTATCAAAGGTGAAAAGGATCCATTCAACGATGAGGACTGGAACTCTTTTGTGAAGGCGCTGAACAAGTACAATCCCGACAAGGCGACAGCCATCATCCAGGATATGATCGACCTCCTATATGGAAAGTGATCACCTGGGATCAAGATCAATATCTCACACTGCCCTGGTTTCACGACCAGGGCATTTGTTGTTTGGTACCATATAAATGGAATATTGATTTTTTTAAGAAAGGGACTCAATGCGACACCAATTAACCGATAAAAACTCGATTCCCCAGGTGCTGGCTGATATGACAGCTGAAGAAAAGGTCAACCTGCTGACAGCTGCCAGTGCCTGTTATTCCAAAGCCTACCCTGATCTGGGCATCCCGGCCATCTGCCTGCAGGATGGTGCGACCGGGGTTAACGGCATGCACATCCTGATCGATTTTTCATCTAAAATACCAAAGTCAGGTGCGGATGCGGGGATGGTCAATCCTGATTCCTTTTTAAACCTTACAAAGGTTATTTCTGCGGATTTGGATGATTCCTTTACCACCTATCAGGACAATCCACTGATGCTTAACTATGTGCGGGCGGTGGCCAAAGCCCGACCTGGCGGCAGGGATTTCATCAGTTTTCCTTCCGGGGTTAACATAGGCGCCTCATGGAACGAGGAGACCGCCGCCCGCATCGGGAAAGCGGTGGGTTGGGAGATGCGCAACTCGGGGATTGATGTCTGCCTGGGACCCAATGTGGATATCCAGCGCGATCCGCTGGGCGGGCGCAGCTATGAAATGTACAGTGAGGATCCCTTCCTGGTCTCGCGCAGTGCGGTAGCCTTTATCAAGGGCATGCAAGAAACCGGTGTGGCCGCCTG
>CAYSZB010000052.1:5665-15568 GCA_964435475.1 uncultured Anaerolineaceae bacterium
ATGAAAACGGTGGTCATCCTGAACACCGGCGGACCGGTCGATATGCGCCGCTGGATCGCGTATGCCGATGCGGTCTTCTGTATGTTCATTCCCGGCTGTATGGGCGGCAAAGCGGCGGTGGATATTCTCTTCGGCAAGGCGGCTCCCGCCGGCAGGCTGCCGATGACCTTCCCGCTGCGCTATGAAGACACGCCCTCCTTCCCCAATTTCCCTGGCGAGCATGATGATGTTTATTATGGGGAGGGGCTTTTTGTGGGATACCGCAGTTATGACAAGAAACAACTGCCGGTGCAATTCCCCTTCGGATTTGGGTTGAGCTACACCAAATTTGAGATGAATGTTGACCCGGCGCCGCTTGAATTTGACCTGCGCCGCCAGGAAGCGCTCAAAATTCCCGTGCAGGTCAGGAATGTCGGCAAAAGAAACGGCAGCCAGGTGATCGGCCTGTATGTCGAAGAGGTCAACTCTCGGGTACTGCGCCCGGTGAAAGAGTTAAAGGCGTTTAAGAAGGTGTACATAGAACCCGGTGCATCCATAACTGCAGAACTGGTGTTGAAAAAGGATGACCTGGCCTATTTTGACGCTGGCATGGGCAAATGGGTCACCCCGATCGGCAAACACCGCCTGCACCTGGGCACCTCGGTGCAGGACATCTTTGCCGTGCTGGAGATGCATGTCAGTGGACCCAATCCCTACCCGCTGGGAGCGGAAACCAATTTTGCTGAGATCCTTGCCAACCCGCAGGCTGTAGTGCTGATCGACCGCTTTTTGCCTGGCGCGCTGGATCAATACAGGGAAATGCTGCGCCTATTCAGTGACCGCAAGCTGAGCGATGTGCTGTCCATGGCACTGATTCGAGCAGTGCCCGATGCAGTAAAGGCCGGCGCGATCCTCGACGAGCTCTACCGTGAGTTGGCAAAGTTGGACTAAAAAAGAGCAGCTCAGATAAAGTGGGTTAATTTAGGTTCATCATAAGGATGACGCACAAAAGGACTAACGAGACAAGGAGAGATTGACCATGCCCAACAAACAGGAAAGGCTGGCATACACCACCAAGGCACAGGCGATTGTTTCGCAAATGACCCTGGACGAAAAAATTGACCTGATGAGCGGCAAACTTGGACTAAAAGAAATGGCGGATATGCTCACCGGGAAGGGCTACAATGCCCGTCCTTGGGGTGCCGGCGGTAACAAGCGCCTGGGCATCCCCAAAATGCTCTTCTGTGATGGACCGCGCGGGGTTGTTTCGGGTAACTCCACATGTTTCCCGGTCACCATGGCCCGCGGGGCGGCTTTTGACACTGGGCTCGAAGAACGGGTCGGCGAAGCGATCGGCAAGGAAGTGCGTGCCAATGGCGGCAACTACTTTGGCGGTGTGTGCATCAACCTGCCCTATAACCCGGGCTGGGGACGCAGCCAGGAGGTCTACGGCGAAGACAGTATGCATATGGGCAAACTGGGAGTTGCCCTGGTGCGGGGTGTGCAGAAACACAATGTGATCGCCTGCCTCAAACACTATGCTTTCAACACCATGGAGTGCAAGCGCTTTTCTGTCTCGGTGACCGCTGATAAGCGCACCGAGCGTGAGATCTACCTGCGCCATTTCAAGCAGTGTGTTGATGCCGGTGCGGCTTCGGTGATGGGCGCATACAATAAATATGAAGGTACCCACTGCTGTCACAATTCCTACCTGCTGCGGGATGTGCTTAAAAAAGAGTGGGATTTCGACGGCTTTGTCATTTCGGATTTCATGTGGGGCGTGCGGGACGCGGTCGGTGGGATCCGCGGCGGCTGTGATATCGAAATGCCGCAGACCGTGAAATACACCCGCGGTAAGGTCAAAAAAGCGCTCAAAGCGGGCAGTATAACCCTTGAGCAGATCGATGATGCGGTTCTGCGCATCGTACGCACACTTCTGGCGTTCAGCGAAGCACAAGATCCCCAGGAATACCCGCTCTCGCTCTGCCAGAGCAAAGAACACCTGGATCTGGCGGAGGAAGTGGCGCGAAAATCGCTGACCCTGGTTAAAAATGAGCAGGTTTTACCCTTTGACAGGGCTCCTCAAAGCATTGTTGTGGTGGGTGACCTGGCAAAAGTGCAGAATATTGGTGATCACGGCTCCTCCTGGATCAAGCGCGGCAACCCGGACACGATCCTCGAGCAGTTGGTCGAGCGTTTTAGCGCAGAAAAAGTGATCCATATTGCCGACAAAGATGTGCCTTCCAGTCTGCAAGCCATAAAAGATGCCTCAGCGGTTATTTTCGTCATGGGTTTGGGGCATGGTGATGAGGGTGAGTTCGTTTCCGAAAAAGTGAAGACCGGCGGCGATCGCAAGAAAACACTTGGACTGCATGCCAATGAAGTGGAGATCCTCAGCCAATACGGCAGCCTGAACCCAAACTCAGCAGTGGTCCTGATCGGTGGCAATATGCTGCTGCTTGACCCATGGTATGACCGGGTGCCGGCGATCCTGATGGCCTATTACCCCGGTGCACGCGGCGGAAAGGCGGTGGTCGATACGCTCTTTGGCGATAACAATCCCTCTGGCAAGACCCCCTTTGTTACAGTCAAAGACGAGAAAGACCTGCCGCAGGTGGACTGGGATGCAGACGAGCAATTCTACGAGTATTATCACGGCTATGCCAGGCTGGACAAGCAGAATAAAGAAGCGCGTGTGCCATATGGCTTTGGCTTGAGCTACACAACCTTTGAACTGACGGATGCCCGATTTATAAAAAACCAGGATAATAAAGCGCATTTCGAAGTCAGGGTGACCAACACCGGCAAGGTGAAGGGTGGGGAGGTAGCCCAGCTGTATGTTGGCTGGAACGATTCGGCTGTAGACCGCCCGGAGCGCTCCTTGATGGACTTTAACAAGGTTTACCTCGAACCGGGCAAGAGCCGGTTGGTGGAGCTGGTGGTTGCGAAGTCCGACCTGGCATACTGGGATGAGAAGAGAGCCTGCTTTGTCGAGGAGGATATCACGTATACGGCATTCATTGGCAACAGTGCACACAGAAGCAGCCAGGTGGCGGTCGACTTCCACTTTTAAGTTGGCATTACTTCGCTTGGCATAAGCCACAGGTGTGCAATCTGCCTACTTTTTTGGGGATTTTTAACCTGGATTGCTTGACGATTTGGCACCGGAACTCCTTGGATCATGCAGGTGTAAAATTCTCACCTTTTCAGAAGTTGCTCAAAATTCTCCAGGTGAAGCAGATTCAGATCAACTCCGGGCTCAATAAATGGCTGTACATCATGAATGATGTTGGTCCAGTTCTGTTTCTTCAGTCTTTCCCAGACTATCCCTTTCCAGTTGTCTTTGGTCAAGGAATCGCCAGCCCAGTTTGTCTGAGCCAGGGCGTTGTTCAGGAGGATAAGGTTGGGTTCGGGCCAGGTCGGGTCACTCAAGTACCACAGCAGGTCATAAATGTCCCGCCCCTTGGTATATGACCTTTGTAAAATGGTGTGCAGCTTTCCGGCCAGCAAAGAAGCTTTATCATGATGATGCAGCTGAAGGACAACATAGCGGCGGATGACTGTGGTTTCCAAGCCGGCGCCCGCGGGAGGGTTGGTATCTACATCGATCTTTACCGCCAAAATTTCACTGCGCATAGGGGACAGACCCATTTCGTAAAACAGACCCTGGAAGCGGATCATGGCGCTGTTCACTGTTCTTTGATCACTGAGCTTTATTTCGACCTGGTATCCTTCTGATGACAGGTCTGAACGGATCGCTTTTAAGTAGGAACGCAGGTTATAAGACCCCCGATCTCCTTCAAGAGAGAAATCAAGATCTTCAGAGTAGCGACCGTGTGCATATAAGAACCGCAGGGCTGTTCCGCCATGGAAGGCAAGTGGGATCATTGCCCCTGAGCGCTGCAGGGACCCCAAAATCCGAGCCTGCAAGTATTCACGCACCATGTTCCTGCCATCCATAGGTGAGTTGGTCTGCTTAACCAAAGTATACAAATAATCTCTCATAATTCCTCAAATGCAGCATCGTTCCCAGCAATTATTTGCATGATTTTCTTATATGCTTTGTCTAACTTAGGTGTATGAAATTTTTCTGAATAATTTTTCAACAAGTCCAGGTCAATAAGTTCGGTATTCTGCAGACGCAATTCATTGAGATAAGCAGCGGCATCCCCGCCTGGATGTAAATATACAAGGTCGAGCAGGGCTTTTTCAGGAGCAGCCAGGAAGGCACTTTGACCCCCCAGGTCGACCAACAGGTAACCAAAAAGCAACTCTGTCTTGAGGTGGCGAAACTCGTATATTCCAAGGGGTGTTGCCACCCGCTCAGGGCGGCCGGTGGACACGCTGGTTGTGCTGAACATTGTCTCCGGGATCAGGCCATAATACGCCAGGGCTGATTGCAGGCTGACATATGACGCCCTTTGCAGGTGATTGGCTACAAGAAATGGGTGGGGCTTCGTTTTTTGATATGGGGGGGCGATCGCATAGAGTCCCCTGCGGATCTGGTATATGCGACCAGCTTTCACCCAGCGGGAAAGCTGCAGACGGATCGGTTTTGGGTCTACATTTCCAGCCAGCAGCAGGGATGATGAAAAGACGGGGTCACTTCCCACCAGCTCAAGGAGCGCATTAAATTCCATTGCTACATATTATCATAAATGATAACTTATTGCAATAGATAAACTGGTGTGTATTCTAATTATGGGCGGATCGGTCAAAAGTCTACCAAAATTGCCCAATGAATTTCGTTCTTATGGCTCCGCCTGTTATCTGCAGACTTTTGGTACGGATCCTTAAAAAACATTGACAAAATTCGTGAGTCTATATAAAATGTTATCGATAACGGTAACGATAACATTCGGAGTGGTCTCATGAATGGAAATTCCAAAGTCACCATAAAAGATGTTGCCCGCCAGGCGGGTGTTTCGACTCAGACCGTTTCGCGGGTGATCAATGACCGTCCGGATGTTGCCAGGGAAACCCGGGAACGGGTGAAAGTCATCATCCAGGAACTCGGCTACCATCCCAGCATGCTGGCCCGCGGTTTGATCCAGGGGCGCAGTTGTACCCTGGGTGTCGTAACCGCTGGTTTGAAATATATTGGTCCCTCGCGGACATTGAACGGCATCACCAGCGAAGCAGAAGCCCATGGTTATGCCCTGCTGCTTGAAGAACTTCCCCATTACACATCCACAGAAATAAAACCGATCATGGAGAGGCTGCTTTCGCACCGTGTTGATGGCATCCTGTGGGCCGTACCGGAAATTGGCGATAACCGGGCATGGCTGGAAGGTCAGCTTGCCGAGGTGCCGGTGCCAATTGTTTTCCTGACGATGCAGCCGCGCCCTGGCATAGAATCGCTGGCGATCGATAACCATGCCGGGGCAAAGATGGCCGTGCAGCACCTCCTGGAAAAAGGACACCGCTCGATCGCCCATCTTGCCGGTCCCCAGGAATGGTGGGAGGCGCGTGAACGCCTGCGTGGCTGGCAGGATGCCTTGCGGGAGGCGGGTCTTGCCCCCACAGTCTGTGTGGAGGGTAACTGGTCTTCCGGCAGCGGCGAACAGTCGGCTCTCAAGTTAATGGAGAACCATCATGTTGATGCAGTATTTTCTGCCAACGATCAAATGGCGCTTTCACTGCTCCTGGTTGCCCAAAGGCGGGGAATGCACATCCCGACAGACCTGGCGGTGGTTGGGTTTGATGATCTGGCTGAGTCGGCCTACTTCTATCCACCCCTGACGACCATCCACCAGGACCAGTTCGCTTTAGGTTCGCGCAGTGTGAACCGCCTGGTTGACATTATCAACATTTACCAGGAAGGGAAGGTCCCTGAGCCAATGGTGGAAATGATTCTGCCGGAGCTGGTTGTTCGTTCTACGACTTGATTTTTAATTTCTAAGAGGATTCACTGCTATTAGGATGACTGAAGGAGAGTAAGCATGAAAAGACAAAACTTTAACGCCGGATGGACTTTCTATTCAAAAGAAGAGCCCCATAACAAGAAAGCTGTCCACCTGCCTCATGATGCGATGATCTATGAAAAGCGTGTCCCGCGTCTCAAGAATGGTGCTTTGTTTGGGTACTTTCCCAGTGGGGATTATTACTATGAAAAACTCCTTTTTGGAAAAGAGGAATACCGTGGCAAGACAGTCATCCTGGAATTTGAGGGCATTTACATGGACAGCCACGTGTTTCTTAACGGTGAAGAAGTGGGCGGCCATGTCTACGGTTACTCCAATTTCTATGTGGACCTGACTGGTAAACTGAAGATTGGCCAGGATAACCTCATCAAGGTATTTGTGCACAACTCCCAGGTACCCAATGGGCGCTGGTATACCGGCTCAGGCATTTACCGCCCGGTCAAACTCATTGTGGCTGAAAAAGAACATATCGACCTGGATGGGGTCAAGGTCATAACCAGGTCCTATTTCCCGGCGGTCCTGGATATCACAGTGAAGGCAACCAGGTCAGATGATTGTGAGATCCGGACCGATATTCTATACGATGACGTAATTGTGGCTACTGGAACGGGAGAGCAATGTGAGATCCCTGTTCCTGATGCCCATCTGTGGGATGCTGAGCATCCGTACCTATACCAGGCCAAAGTTACCCTGCTCAGGAAGGGCAGGCTGATCGATGAGGATGTTCAGCGTTTTGGCATCCGCAAGATCGAGTGGAACGCTAAGCAGGGCTTGCTGATCAATGGCAACAGCATCAAGCTGCGTGGCGGGTGCGTCCATCACGACAATGGACCCCTGGGAGCCTGCAGTTTTGAAGCAGCAGAGTATCGCCGGGTACGCATCCTCAAGGAATCTGGCTACAATGCCATCCGTGGTGCCCATGACCCCAAAAGCAAGGCCATGCTGGATGCCTGTGATGAGCTGGGCATGTACGTGATGGAGGAAGCTTTTGATGTCTGGTTTGAGAACAATGGAACTTATGGTTATGTGCTCTACTTCCGAGATGAATGGGAGAAAGATCTGCAGTTAATGGTCGAAAAATGCCTCAACCATCCCTCGGTCATCATGTATTCCATCGGTAATGAAATATCAGAATGCAATACGCCTGAAGGTGTGGAATACGGTAAAAAAATGGTCAGGGTCTGCCATGATATTGATGATTCACGGCCGGTCACCATGGGAGTTAACCTCATGTTGAATGTTCTTCAAGCCAAGGGTATCAAGATTTCGCCTACCAAGGGCAAGGAATTCCATAAGGATGATGTGGTTGACCCCAAATCTGAAGAGCCTGACGGCAAGATGAGTGGGTCAGTGATGATCAATATCATGGTATCAGTCTTGGGTGGCTTCATGAAGGGGCTCAGCAAGCCGAAACCCTCTGATAAGGCAACCCGGGAGATATTCTCGCTGCTGGACATAGCGGGGTACAACTACGGAGATATTTCTTATAAAAAGCATCATGAGTGGTACCCGGGGAGGGTCATGGTAGGTACAGAGACTCAGCCCGATACCATCTTTGATCGCTGGGAATTGGTCAAAAAGCACCCTTACCTGGTTGGTGACTTCGTCTGGACGTCATGGGATTACCTGGGTGAATGCGGTGTTGGGGTTGTGGATTATGATAAAAACACAGGATCCTACTCAAAACCATATCCCGTGATCATTGCAGGTTGCGGCACCCACGACATCACCGGTTTCCGGGATACCCATGCCTACCAGTCTGCAGCGGTCTGGGGTGTATATGACAAACCCTATATTGCTTCCCGCCACCCGAAGAACTATACAAGAAAAACGTTTTATGGCATTGGCTACCGCAAAACGGATGCGGTCCCGAGTTGGACTTTCGATGGATATGAAGGACACAAAACAGAAGTGCAGGTCTACAGCCAGGGGCACCAGGTTGAATTGCTGCTTAATGGGAAGTCTTTGGGAAGAAAACAGCTCAGTAAGTGCCTGGCGAAATTTGTAGTTGCCTATGCCCCCGGCAGGCTGGAGGCAGTGAGTTATGATGCCGATGGCAGGGAGCTTGCCCGGGATTTCCTCCTGACCGCAGCCAAAGAAACACGGTTGAATCTCGTTCCGGAAGTTCTCACCCTCAAAGCCAATGGCGAAGACCTGGCATACATTAATGTGTTGCTTACGGATGATGCGGGTATTGTAAAAATGGACGAGGAAAAGACTGTGCATGTCATGGTGGAAGGCGCGGGAATACTCCAGGCGGTGGGTAGCGGCGCGCCAAGAACGACGGAGGAGTATACCGGGACCTTTTTTACCACTTACCATGGACGCATGATCGCCATTGTGCGCAGCGGGTATGAAAAAGGTGAGATCACCGTCACATTTTCTAGCGAAAGTCTGAAAGAACAGGTTGTTAAGATCCGGGTGGAATAAACACCAGGGTAAAAAAATTCATTAGATTGGATAAAGGAGAAAGAAATGGAAAAAGTAGAAAGAATCAAAGCAAGAGAATCCAAACAACTGGAATCCTTGCGCAAGAAAGCGGCGAAAGCCCCATATGCGGGTTACCTGATTGTGATCATGATCATTGCCATATTGATCCATTCAGTGGATGAGATCACCACCCTGGTGGGCAATAACATCAAGTCATCTTGGGTAACGGAATTCTTCGTCCAGGGTCGTGGAATGACCTTTAATGAGGGTTTATCTTATCTTTCAGCTTTGGGACTGGTTAGTTTTGTCATCATGTTGATCGTTCCGTTCTATAAAGCCCTGGCGGACAAGTATGGCAGAAAGATCTTCCTGGTCTTGAACACCCTGGGGATGGCGGTTGGCATGTTGATCAGCATGTTATCAAAATCATTTGCGGTTTATTTCATAGGCACTTTGATCGGTTCATTTTTTATTGCTCATGATATGCAGGTAGTTTACATTCTTGAAGTGGCTCCACCCAATAAAAGAGCCAGGTTCTATGGCATCACCAAGGCAATAGGTACGCTTGGCTTTGTCCTCTTACCCCTGATGCGCCGGGCATTTATGGGAGATGATCCCACCAGGTGGCGTATGGTTTACCTTGTACCGATCATCCTGACAGTGGTGATTGCCCTGATCGCCCTGTTCTTTGCCAGGGAATCATCACCTTTCCTTAAAGGTCGTCTGGAACAATTGGAGATTCCTTATGAAGAACGCTTGGCACGCGATCAGGAAGCCAAATTACAGAAGAAAGCCAACAAGGAAAAGACAGGTGTCTTCCCGGCGCTTAAATACATCTTCAAACACAAGGAACTCAAGTGGGTCATCATTATCATACTGATCTACTATTTATGCGTTGCTGGAATGGGGTCATTCTATGAGCCAATCATGTATGCGGCGAACATGCCCACTGCGGATATTACAAATGCGCTCTTTATGTACGGGTTTATGTTTGCAGCGGTCATTCTTATTGCAGGCTTTATGGGAGATGCAATAGGACGGAAAGCGACAGCTGCCATTTTTGGCATTTTGAGCATCGGGCTTTTCATTTTATTTGTGTACTCAGCTCAACATGCCTGGAACCCTTACCTTGTCGGAGCTTTTTATGGCCTTTACCTGGGCTGCTTCTGGCAGGGTGGTGATTACCTAAGTATTATCGCTGCCGAAAAACTGCCCACATCGATCCGCAGTTCCGGTGCTGCAGCTTTGGCCTTGATTCTCATGATCGGAGCGATGGTTGGAAATATCTATATGTCGATTGCGCTTCGCTTCACATCCATCAGCAACGCCATTTTGTACCAGGCAATACCTAGTATTGTGATCGCCATGATCTTGTTGATCTGGAAGGTCAAGGAAACCAAGGGCGTGGATCTGACTACGGTCGGTCAGGAAGAAGAACCAACCTCTATCTGATTGAGAAAGGTTTAGTACCGCAAAAAAATGGTAAAGGCACCGTTCATTAAAGACCGGTGCCTTTATCGAATAATCCCCATTTTCCTGCGATGAGGAAAAGGTAAAATGTAAAGTAGGT
>CAYSZB010000053.1:0-15242 GCA_964435475.1 uncultured Anaerolineaceae bacterium
CCGCCTGGCCTTCCGGCATCATCGGCATTGTCGCCAGTCACCTCGTCGAACGCTTCCACAAACCGACCATCCTCCTCACCGGCGCCGATGGTCTCGCCCGCGGCTCCGCCCGTTCCATCCCAGATCTTGATATCACCGCCGCCCTCGCTTCCCAACAGGCGCTCCTCTCCGGCTTCGGCGGCCATGCCGCGGCTGCCGGTCTCTCCCTTCCCCTCGAAAACCTGCCCCTCCTTCGCAAAAACCTCAACCAGTGGGTCAATAGCCAGGCACAGGTTCTGGATCTGCAGCCGACCCTTGAGATCTCTGCTTCTCTCGCCCTCCCCGACCTCTCCCTTTCCCTCGTCCGCGAGGTCGAACGCCTTGCCCCCTTCGGCAGCGGCAACCCTGCCCCTGTTTTCGTCTCCCGTGATATCCATGTCACCTCCGACCGCCAGGTCGGCCGCGAACAGGAACACCGCCAGCTCATCCTCAGCGACGACCAGGGCAATCTCCAGAAGGTCATCTGGTGGAATGGCGCCGCCGATCCCCTCCCCGCAGGCAAATTTGACCTCGCCTACACCATCTCCTCCAACACCTGGCGCGGCGAAGAGGCCGTCTCCCTCACCTGGGTCGATGCCCTCGCTCCCCAACCGCCAGAGGTTTCCATCGCCGGCCCCCATCTCGTCGATCACCGCGCTGCCTCTTCCCCACTGCAGGATCTCCAATCCCTGCGCGCCTCCCTCTCCGACCTGGAAATTTGGGCCGAAGGCCATACCCCGCTTGAATTGCCTGCCGTCGACCGCTTTCACCTCAAGCCCGCTGCTGCCCTCGCCCTCTGGGCCGTCCCGCCCTCCAATGCGGTCCTCAAAGACATCCTCGCTGCCGTCAAGCCCCAACAGGTCCACGTGTTCGCAAGATCCGCAAGCCCCCAAACCCTCCAGTCAGCCCTCCAGCAGGTCGCCGGCATGCTCAAATACGCCGTCAACACACGAAATGGCGCATTTTCCCGCCAGGCGCTTGCCGCCGCCGGCGCCCTCCCGCTCGAACTGCTCACCCAGATGCTCCTCTGGCTCCAGGCCAAAGGCATCTATCGCTTCGAGAACCCGTCCCCTGAAACCGCCGTCGTCCAACTGCCCGGCTCCCCCGACCTTATAGCCCTCTCCCACCTCAGCCCCGACCTTGAACAACTCTGGGCCGAATACCAGGCCTTCCAGCAATTCTTCACCACCCACCCCCTCGACCAGGTCTTCGCCTGAACCCCATTTCTTGTCATTGCGATATTCCAGGACGGATCATCCTTCACTTTTCAGCACTTCGTTCCTCAGTGTCATGATTTTGAGTTCCCCATTCACCTCTTGATCTTAGTTAAATCTTCCCAAAACAGATCATGCAATCACGCTCAATTTGTGCCATAATAGAAATTAATCCAACCCCATAACCCACGCGGTCAAACAGGAAAGGAATGAGGCATGAAACACAACCATATTCTCTCCACCAGGAAATTTCTGCAAACACTAATTCTCATCCTCCTCGCCGCCTTCCTGGTTTCCGCCCTGGCCGGTTGTGGTATTTTTGATTTGATCCTCAGCACAAAGTCCAAATTGATCACCATGACAGCCAGCGGCTCTTTCGATAAAGCGACCTGGCACAGCTACTGCACCTTCCCTGAGAATTCCATCGAACTGGGCTGGACTGTCGATCAAGGCACCGGCAACGCACTTTCCGAGGTGACCGGCAGCGGGCAATTCGAACGCACCTGCGGCGAGGGCGACCTGGAGAAGATCAGGCTTTATTTCGTCGGCACGCTTGATAAAAATGGCCAGCTATACTCCGGCACGGTCGACCTCATCGGCTCATATCTCTACGATGGCGCGGAATTCAGCCTGGACAAAACGCAAAACTGGAACGCCAGGCGCGAAGGGGATTACATCTATGGTTATGTGGAAGGACACGGACCCTTTCAGCTAAAGGTCAACCCTGCACAAGGCGTGGAAGACTAGTTTCAGGTTGGTCTGGCGCTTCACTGTTATACAGTGAAAATGTTATGTTGTTAAGGTGCAACTTGATCTTTTTAATCCCATTAGATCAGAAAAAAAGGGCATTTGACCCTTACAGATGAGATCACAGCATAATTTTAGTGTGCCATGCTGTGAAAAGCCATTAAGGGAAGGTTAAATTGGGAAAACACCTTGTCGAATAAATAGGGCGGGAATAACGATAGGCAGCATAAGTTGATGGGAGACGCCGACCTGCAGGTAATGCGAAGAGTAGCGCATTGGATAATTCAGGTTTTTTAATATGAAAATTAACCGAATTAAGCCTTGATAGTTTTTAGCTTTACAACAACTCCCCTCGCTTGAATTGTTCTTAGAAGGCATCCTCTTTACAGCAGCGGTCGATGATTATCAAGGATGGATCACATGACTCGTTTTGGACCATTTTCCTGATAATATTACTGATTGATTTTTAGAAAAATAAAAATCACAGCATATGCTCATATGTAGACATAGAAAAGTTTCTGCTTATTTGTGAATAATCATGTAATGCTCATTAATATTTGAGTTAAACTTTACGCGATACGAATAGTTATTAGTTCTTTGTCCTGGTTTCCTTGAAATAGGTCAACAAAGACAGCCTCTTCGACCTTGCGAATGATACAGGTCAGATCCCAGGGAGCAACATAATATTTTAAATTACCTTCTCTGGATTGACCTTCTTCGATCTCACCTTGAAATTCATCATCTGAACCACTCAATTTAATCTTTTTTGTGAGGATGGTTACCATTTCCTGGGCAGAATCGATGCGAATTGTCATCTTGTGTCCTCGATGAACGGAGCATAAATAATTCCATTTATCGCATTTTACAGAAACCTCGAAATGATCTTCTTTGGTAGCAATATTCCCAGGAACACCTGATCTGACGGAGGTCTTTGGTAGTGAGAGCAAGGTATCACCCAATGCTGGAATTGAAGGCATTTTATCAAGATTGAGAATCGGTTTGACATCGGGAAGGGCAGGCGTAGGTCTCCTCAATTTGACAGGACGCGGTTTTGGCTTTTCAGTCACATCGACCTCCGGAAATTCCTGGGTGGATGGGATCAGATTGATCTCCCACAACTTTTGCTTTTGTCGGATGTCATTACTGAAGCGTTTCCTGGTATTTTCATCTTTTGTTATATCTAGCTGGCGAGTTTTACACACCAACCAGCGGGTTTTGGCAAACACGATTTCATCTACATCTGCAGGCCAGATCTTCTTATCAAACACATTTTCATAAAATTCAAGGCAGTGTTTTAGCATGTTCGCCCGTTCAAGTGCAATGCCAGCTTGTTTGACAGTAAGGTCGTTGTAAAATCCACTTGCATCCTCGATTAATTTTGAAAACAAGTATTTTGATACATCATTCTTTGTATTTACCGGTGCTTTCAAAAGTGATTTTGAAACAGAAAGCACCTTGATAAATTGAAGATCTAATACACGCTTCCAGTCAAAGTCAGAAAAATCCTGAGAGGTCGAATTATCGAACCTTAGGACTTTTTTGTTTATAAAATCAAGGACGATCTCCCAAAGTTTTTGATCAACAAGGAAGGTGATTAGGTTTAAAGTAAGGGAATCAATAATAGAACTTTGCTGTTTTTCCTTAATAAAGATCAAAAGTTGATCGGAGTATCTTTTAATGGATGGATATGCGGTTATAAAACTTAATATTTGATCATGGTTCTTTATTCGCCTCATTGAAGCAAGGACTATATCCTGTTGGATTTCAGTGATGGGGACTTCTTTATGTTTATTAAAATACTCAATGATTAATTTTGGTTCTGCTCCAATTTCATGCAACACATTAAGTTGACTGGGATATACTGTAGATCGCAGTTTTAATTCATTAATTATCTTGGTCTCTGTATTTGATAGCAGACCAAATTTCATGGCCTCTAGCGAAAGAGTATAGATTCTTAGCCACTCATTGATCTTGAGCGAAGCTTCTTTACTTTTTGTGATGATGTGAGAAAGAATTTTCTGAAATACCTTTGCCCAAATCTCTTCTGGCTGGATTCTGTTTTCGCGTGCCTCTTCAACAAGTTTAGTGATTAAATCCATGGACTGATTATTGTCAAATTTTTCTGGAAAGACCATAAAATTTGCTGCTTCATTTTCTGGTGTGTTTCCATATAACTTAATGATGCTCTGATAAGCTTCTGCTTTCCAGTACATACGAATCGCTTTATCATGCTCCCCTAGTTTTTCAAATTGATCACCTGATTTTTCGTACTCTCCATTGGCTTTAAACAGATAGGCTTCGCTTTCAGTGACTTTTTGCAGATTACCAGCAATTTTAAAGTTCTTTACAGCTAAAAGAAGCAGATAAGCGTCGGTCTTTCCACTTTTGCTAAAGAATCCCTCCCCAAGAGAAGCCGGATCATCGCGACCTTCCTCGTCCCAATTTCTTTTATCTCCCTCTTGAATTTTTACAATATTATCAATTGTCCAGACAAACTCTTCATGGTTTGCTGACACTTTGGACAATTTTTTATATCTATCAACGAAATCCACCAACGGAAAATCTCTAAAGAATTTCCAGAAAGTTGATAATCCTTCTGTCGTATCAGCAATAATCAGGCGGTTCATTGCTCTACTGGCAGCAACATACAAACGATTAATGAAATATTCAAGTGGAATAGCTTCTTCATGAGGAACCTCTTGTAGCTCTTCTTGAGGGTTCATTAGCGTGATTAATTTAGGATATTCCTTTATGCATGCATCACCAAAATTGTAAATGACAACTCGTTTGAAACCCTGGCCCTTCGCTCGCATTGCGCTCAGAACATTTCTGGTAATCTGTGTTTTATCATCGTTGAGAGCAAAAGTACTTAAAAACTCATCACGTCTTACATATTCAAGCTCTTCACCCTCCTGGCAAGGCACAATAATGACCGTCTCCTCTTGTTCTACTATCTGGGTTCGCAGAACCGGGCTCTTTATATCGAAATACCCTGGCATATTTGCTTCTCTGTCAAAATAAGTAGTTTGGGGGATTAAGTTTTTCTTAAAGAATACATTTCCCCTGATTAAGTGAATGAAATTGCAGAGTTGAACAATATTCGCCGTAGAACGATAATTGAATGAAAGCTCTTTATAATTCATGGCAAGCTTAGGTTTTTGATTTTTATCTAGTTGCGCGATGATTGTCTGGTAGAAACTAGTCTGGGTAGACTCCCAATCAAAACCAGTTGGGTTTATTGTCTGGAAAGGATCACCTGCAAAAGCAAATGGAATTCTATTAAGATCCTCTTCAGAGTAATAATTACGATTAGAAAATAGAGATAATCGGAAGATCAATCGAAGTTCATTTTTGGTGAAATCTTGAGCTTCATCACAAAAGATGACTGGGTGTTTTGAAAGATGTTCATTATTTTCTGAGTTTGTTAATAATGATCGTGCAATATCTTGATCATCCCAATACCCCCCCTTTTCGCAAAGATCTTTGTACCATGGAGACCATATATTATTAAAAACGACATCAAAAGTCTCCTGTGTTACCGATTTTTGTTTTTCTGGTAGCTCAGTAAAAAACTCTGGGTCAAGATATTGGCCTTCTTCGACTAAAGTGCCCTTGATATAAGTGCGGATTATATGCCAGGCAAGTTCTGGCGATATCCTGCGGATTTTCTCTGTTGGAACCATTCCAAAATGCTCTTTATGTCGCTCTTTATATTCTGAAAATCCGATGCGTTTAGCCCGGCTGAATCTTTCTTTTACAGGTAATAGGTCAAATAAAAAGTCGCGAAAATTAACAAAGCAATTCTTAAGATATACTTCTGCTTCGTCATCTGAGAACATTCTCTGCTGAGTAGCCTTATTGGCATTACTAGTCATTATTGAGTGAACATTTTTTCTCGCAATGTCTAAGAGGTCATCATTGTAGGTCAAATACAACGGAAATCCTAAATTAAAATCATTAGAGAATAAAGAAAAAACATGGTCCGCAAACAAATATTGAAGAATCGTCGATTTACCACTACCAGGTCTACCGTTTATAAAAAGTGGATACCGCTTCTCTTGGTCTTTAAGAATTCTTGCTTCTTCTTCTGAAAGAGCAAGATTAGCATTTTCATCTGCTACTTCGATACTGTGAATCCATAGATTCTCCTTATCCAAGATGATATCCGGGTAAGCCCTTTTACTTTTCTTAAGGATTCCTTCTTGAGTTATAGAATCTTCTAATTCTTTCTTAAATGTGGATCGAATTTTTTGAATATCCCCAGATTCACTCTTTAAGACAGGGGCTATAAGATATAGAGATTTGTTGCTTGAATATCTTCTAAAAATGATACCCAAACCGCTGTCATTGTAAAGTTCAGTTTCTTCACTACTATTAGTACTAGCATCATAAACTATTGGGAACAATTCACCAATTCGAATTGAAAATTTTCCCTTCTTCTTATCAATCCGTTTAACCCATTCGTCACTTTCTAGGATTAGAGAACTCTCAGGATTCTCATAGTTTGTATATAAATACTCCCTTTCCTTTTCATTCAGATCTGGAATCTTAGGAATTTCAGGGCTTGCCCTTTTTTCATCCAAAATAGACTCTATATTTTCTTTATCAAGAAGATGCCTTAATAATGAATCATGATTTTCGTGATTATATTGAATGTTGATACATTCTACTGAACTTTTAGCAAGAACAGTAAAGAGTATCATTAAATGATCTTGTTTATTGTCCTTTTGTGCAATAAACAATCGATAACTCTTACCTAGAGGTTTCTGGTGAAATATTCCGACTGGTATAAACCAATCAACAGACTGATGAACTTCAATCTGTTTGGCAATTTTTCTAACATTTTCAATAACACCGTGGTTTTTTGCTTCTCTTTCACATTCTTTGGTAATGTATGAAAAATAAGTCATGTATTCCTCCCCGGAAAATTTACATTATTAACATCTGGAAAAGTTCTTTAGGTAATTCTACTCGAAGATTTAATTGAGTTGAACAATTACTTCACAGACGATTTAATGCATCCAACCAACTAGCCACATTAAATGACTACTCAATTTTTAAGTGAACTTAAATCTGTTTTGAGCTTAATTCGCAAAAGCCTGTATCAACTTGTTCCCTTATGTAAATAAATATTCTTAGTTTTCTGTTATTTAAAATAAGCTCACCTATATTAATCTTTAACTCTATAAATCAAAATAATTTTAACGTATATATATATCAAACACCATAATCATCCATGACAATCCACTCAGGTACCATATTGAAGTATCAGGCTCTTATACCAATTTGCGAATTATCTCCTTAAGAGAGGATTCGTTTAAAAGCATAGGAGTACAAACTTCTACTTCCTGAAATGGTCCTTCGCATATGCCGTATATTCGCTCATGGACAAAGCCACACTGGATGGTCCATGGCGCATAAAGAATTCATCCTGCCTTTCGTTTTCCCGAACAAAAACAGGCTCCGCACTACGTTCGCAAACCACCCGCAAAACATGCAGCCCGTTAATGTCCACAACCTGATAGTTCATGTACTTTGAAAATTGCCTGCCGATCTTGTCATTGAACAGATTACCAAAATGGAGCAAAAACTTATCATCACTTGGGAAGCGATCCTCATTTATCCCAACAACCTCTCCCTGGTCGTTGACACCGATATATAATGTTCCGCCATCCGTGTTCATGAAGGCCGCAATCGTCTTTAGGGATGAAAGCTCGATTTTTTTGTCGGCTTCGCCAGTATAAATATTCCATCTCAACGCAGCTTTGAATTCCACATACTGATTTTCCCCTCTGCGGATGATGGTGAGGTCATCAACCTCTTCCTCAATTTCAGGCTCTTCCTCAGATTCCCGCTCAACGACCTGTGCTTCAGAACCCGGTCTCTGGTAATAATGCTGGGGATATTCCAGCTCTTCTTTGGTATGAACAGCGCTGAAGTTACCCTTCGCATCCATGTAACCAAAGTTCACAAAATCAAAGGTCGGGTCAATCCTGACCAGTTGATCCTTGACCCGCTTACGACCTTCAATCGCGAAGACCAGCAGTTCTTCCATTTCTTCGGGTGTGGCATTCCCACCAGGAAACAGGATCTTCATTAATCCGGAGAAGGTTTTATTGATCCCATCCCGGTCGCGGGTGGATATTTCAGTCGGTAGGTGGTAATGGTTAAAATACTTATTTGAATAATCGTAATCCCGCAAGTGCCGCATGATCTCAGCCAGGTAATCGACCACAAAACCATACCCACCTGAGAACATCTCCCCACGGATGATCTCCACCTCCCAACCCGGCAGGTAGTAATGCAGCCTGTCCATAAAGGCGGAATCATAGAACTGCATGGGCAGTTCTTCAAACAGGTTGGTATACATCAGCATGGACTCAAGTTCATTGCGGGTGTTGCCCACAAATACCATCGATGCCTCAGCGCCCAGGGTCTCAATGCCCCTTGAGAAGCTTTTGTTGGCCATGTAGTTCTTCAAAATATCAACCAGTGCCTTTTCATGTCGTTTCTTATGGTTGGAGAATTCATCAAATGCCACACAGTCCCAGTAGCCCACCAAACCGATCCTGCCGGTGGAGTTGTTGACAAACAACTTCGGCACAGTCACTTCCCCACCCGATATCAGGATGCCGTGCGGTGAAAATTCAGAATAAATGTGCGATTTCCCCGTACCCTTCGGACCCAACTCAATAAAATTGTAGTTGCGTTCGCAGTAGGGGATCAGGCGTGACAATTGGATCAATTTACCCCTTTTGGAGAACATTTCCGGGTTCAAGCCGAGGCTTTGCATCAGCAGGTCTATCCATTCATCCAGCGAAAAAGCTTCTCGATGCCCAACATACTCATCAAAATCAAAATTGGACATCTGGATGGGTTCCAGGCGTTCAAGGAGCCATGGCACGACACGTACATCATCAGTGAATTGATAGGCAAGATCGGCTATACACCATACGCCATTGACCAGCAACTTGGGATGGCGTTTGACTGTATCGATATCCACCAGCACTTCCTTGATCCCAAGGTTGGAAAAAGAGGCTTCATACATGTCCCGTTTTTCATTCAGAGCAACAATCACCTTGTCGATCACCTTGTGCCGTCCCTTTTCGCGGATGGTCGATTTGATCAAATTGGCCTCACTACGATGCACAAAATGCGAGCGCAGGATATTCTTGACATCCTCGATGCCGCTGCGTATGCTGGCCTCATCTGATGTGGCACAGTAGCTGCCCAGAAGGAATTCAAGCACGTAGTTTGGGACGATCGCATTCCCCTTGACCTCCTTAACCAGGTCCTTGCGCACGACCAGCCCGGAAAAATGCTCATTGATCTTGTTATTTAAATAATCCATGGTTGCTCCATATTAGAATTGGGCAAAGTGGGCTTTATCCATCAGGTAAACCCAGCTTTGATATTCAATGAATTTCTCTGTGTCAGGAATTAATTCCTCCAGCCGTACAAAAACATTCTGGCGGTTGTACTTTTCTGCTTCTGTGCTTAACTGGAATGATATGACGATCTCGCGATCCTTTGGATTGTCTGAGGCAAAATTAAACTGCAAACTGTGCGTATTGGATATCAGGCTGCCATCCCCGGCGTAAATTGCAGCCCTTAAAGTTCTGCCCATTACCCTCGAAGTGACCGGTTCCACCTGGTAGAAAGTTAGCGAAATCTGCCCGGTGGTGATCTTGTTGCTGGACCCACTGATCCGATCCACTTTGACACTGCGCGTTTCCGTCTCAGGACCATATTCCTGTGTAATACTCACCACGGGGATGACCACTTCCTGCAGGCTGGCACCTCCATGCACATATCGACTGCTGGCACCCTTCACCCGCAGGCGGTTAACCGATTTGGCGATCAGGATGTCATAGTTGCCGCCTAAACCAAGCTCGCCGGGTTTAAAAGACCGTGTGCCTTCGAATGACCCCAGTTCTTTGCCAACCATGTAACGCCGGCTGGCACTGTAAATCTCTTTGCCTTCACTGTCCACCTTGATAAAGTCACCTTCATCTAATTGCTGATACTGGTAGAGGAACCCGTGATCGGCCGTCACCAGGATTTTGCTGAAATTCGCTGACCGCAGCATTTTAACCAGCCCGATCAGTTCAACCAGCGTGGTTTCCACTGCTTCAACAATGTGATCTTCCAGAAGTTTGTCCCCGGTCGCATCAATCTGGTTATGATAGATGTAAACCACCTGGTTCTCACGAAATAAACCGCGCCGCTCATCTTTGTTCATCGCCCTGAGCTCAGCATCAGGTAAAACCCTTGTTTCGCACGGGATTGCCTTATCCAAGATCTTTGCCCGGTTTTCGCTGCCCATGGTGCTCACCCCATCCGCAAGCACCGTGCCATCTGCCTTGATTTCCAATTCTTTATGAGGCAATAGTGCTGCCATTCCAAGCTGGGTATAACTGGGCAGCTTGCCGAGCATGGCGGTGATCTGCGCCGAAAGATGAGCTTCTCTTTCAATCCGGTCTGCCAGTTCCTCACCCACCTCGTAGCGCAAGCCATCCGAGATGATCACAGCCACCTTGTTGTTCCTCAGGGTTTCCTGGACATGGCTTTCAAAAAAATCTGCCTGCATATCCAGTGTTGCATCCCCCCATCTGGCAACCTGGTCCACAACCACCTGCCAGTTATCGTTTAACAGGCGCAGGAAATTATTGCTGTACTGCTTTTCAACCAGGTCGGTTAACCTGGAAAGTAAGGATGGCATATTGCATCCCCGCATGTGATAGATAAACTGCCGGTACAGCTGATCCACCCGGTACCATGTGCTGACATATTTGCGCAATCCATCAGGTATGGATTCAATATAGAATTGCAGGTCATTCAGGCGGGAAAGGAAGGACGATGCGGTGTCGATAGCCTGGTACATCTCTGCAAAGTGGGCTTTATACCAGTGGGCTATCGATCGCCGGCGCAGGATCTCATGGCAGTTCTCTTCGCTGATCGTTCGGTTGCTGACAGCCTCCAGCATCAATTCCAAGATGCGCCGGTCAAAGGCCTGGAAGGTGTCATGCTTTACCAACTCAGCCAGTTCAAGCTTTTGTACAGCCTGCGGGATGTTCAATAAGCTTTCAAACTGGTCCGCCAGGACCACGTATGCCTCCCGGAACTGCAGGCTATCCTGCCAGTGTTCCAGGAATAAAGCAGCTTCCTGGTTCAGCCGCCCCTGTTTGTTGAGAGCGGTTTGAAACACCGATTCAAACAGGGTGATTGCAAAATCCTTGATCGTGGGTGTATGGGCTTTGTAGCCATACACCTTTTCCAGGTCCTGCCAGAGTTGGTCCCCCAACCCTGCTTGTTCCAACTCACAGAACCTGGCTGTCTTGCCATCCGCCAGCTCCTTTAAGAGCTGCAGCAGGATCATTCTCAGGTTCGTATCTCCGCTGATGCCAAGGCTGATCGCCATCATTTCAAGCCATAACTGATGATCCGAGATGTCATTCCGGATCCTGCCTTGCAGCGCCGCCCTCCTTTTACCAGACCCCAGGAACGCCTGGTGGGTTCGGGCAAATTCTTTATACCTGACCGGGTCCAGCCCCAATTCAGCCAGCCATAAGGAAAGCGCATCCGCAGAAAAGACCCCACTAGCAAGCTGGACGTCCAGCAGCCAGTTATCAAGGTCCGCTGGCTGCTCACCGGCATGGTAGAGCAGGAATTTCTCCTTGAATTCCTCTCTCAAGATGCGGTATTTAACACCAAAGGCATTGTTCTTGACCTCAATTTTGATGACCCCCGGCAAGTCCAGTTGTTCAAATTCACTGCGCATCCCGCCTTCAGGGTCATACCAGAAGACAATGCGGTGATTCTGAAAAAGGTGACTAAGTGCTTCTGCGATCTTGCTCATTAGGCTAATTTTATCCTTTATTCATGTGAAACATATGTAATTTCATCATTTAGTGAAATTGCCCGCATTTGAATTCATGGATATCTCAAATTCATCAGGTCATCAACCTTTGAACAGATCTCGATGGCAATTTGAACTTCCTGAGTAGGATGAGTTGAGTGCTTACCCACACAATAAAGGCTGTCCATGATCGTCCTGACAAATTCCTTGCCAGGATCATCCACCCAGTTAATGTATTTCGTGACCCGCGCCAGCCAGTATGCTGCCCACAGAAAATCATTGGCCAGACTGATGTTCTTAAATAATTTTAACCGCAGATATTTTGTTTGACATCCTTTATCAGTGTTTGGGGGGCTGAAGCGTCCCCTATCCAGCGCATCTGCATCTTTCAGTAGTATCCATTCAAGTTCTTTTTGGGGTGGGTCTTCCCTATCGGAGTGTACCCTGACTGCATTCAGGCACTTCGCTGCTGCCTGAGGTGGAAGTTTTTTGCCGATAAAGTCTTGAAATTTTTGAGCTGCCTTCCTGCCATGGTCAGCATCAACCCGGTTGTTAATTCGTGCCAGGTCGTGAATAAAAGCAGCAAACAATGTTGTTTTTATTTCCAGATAATTGATCCTATTCCCCCGAAATTTGATCACTTCTGCCAGTGTCAGGACCCAAAACATGACCCTGTAGGTGTGAGCGATCCCATGAATACCGCCACTCTTGACCTTTTCACTGATGAAATTGTCCTTAATTTTCAGCCCGATCTCATTTTCAACATTAAATAACCTGGTAAGAACCTTGATGATTGCATCCACCGGGAGACCATTGTCAACAAAGTGCTTAAGAGAGTCAAGAAACTTGCGATCGTTGTACAACGGATCCGTCAGCACTTTGGTGTTCTGTGCTTGGTTCAACAAGGTTAAGGGGATCTTTTGTAAAATCCTGGTTTGCTCACTTTCCTGCCTCAAATCATTCTCAAAAATTAGAATCCTGGAAATGGAAGAGCCTGGTACGGCTGGTATGCCTTTCTTCGGTCTGGAATAAATGATCAGTTCTGATGCCTGGTGCTTGTGGTATGTTTTTTCATGTTCCTTATCGATATGATAGATGCAATTCCAGGGCAGACTTGTATATGAGTTTTCGTTCTTGACAATATCGTCTTTTGTTGATGCAAAGTTTGCATCAACAAGCATCCATTGATAATCTCCCGTTAGGAAAAGTTGGGCAAGGTCAATTTCAAGGATGCATACAGACTGCAGGTAATCTGTTCCACCTCTTGATCGAATGATCGCATTGCGCCGGAACTGGAAGAATGTATCATTTATCGGGTTCAGGAAGAGGTTTACACAATCATGCATCTTTACTGCCATGATCCAACCATCATTATTGAAAGATACTTTTTTTTCCCGCATGTCTTGGATTGACCTTAGTGAGAGGTCGAAATAGCCGTAGGCAAAATTTCTTGGAAAAATACCGCCCAGTTCATTGATCCGGATGACATTCTCTGTTGGAGCAATATAATAGGCATACGCCTGTCCTTCCTTAGCGCCAAGCAGGGAATTTAAGCCTTGTCTTTCTTCCCGCAGGTTCTTGAAATAATCCAAAAATTCAAAGGTTTCTTTATTCATCCAACCATGAAAGCTGTGTTGCTTTTCCCCCATAATTATTGTCCAGTTTTTCCTTTATTTTCGGATACTCGACAAGAAATGCATAAAGTTTATCAATCGATATGCTGCCAATAATGTTATCTTCAGAAAAACCAGCCAGTCCTTTTACTTGACAGTTCTTAACCGTATACATAACCTTTAAATAAGCGCTTTTCTGTAAACCGGATTCATATAGGTATTTTTCCGGGTACTCAGATACAGCAATTTCCTTGAGCGACTCAAAAAGAGGGTCGTAGGCATCAGGTACAAACGAATAGACCTCGATATCAATATCCTGCAGGTTCTGCAGATACCGGCGGGTCAAAGCCTGGATGATATCAAAAGGAATACCGCCATTCATCGCCCCCATCCACGGGAATGCCGCCGACGTAATTCCCCAACCTTTATATCCCGAAACAAATTCCCGCAGGCATGATTCGATCCATGCCACTTTGGATGGATATTTCCAATGATCCTTGATGGCAAAGTTCAAGATCAGCTTCTCACCTGCCTGGAAATGGTAGATTTTTCCAGGCAAAAGTTTTTTCTCCTGGCAGTCTTTTTGATAATCCAGGTACATCTGCGGATATCGCCGCCGAAATTCCAGGGCGATTCCTTTGCCCATGGCACCCACGCAGTTGACCGTATTGACAAGCGCCTGCGCCTTTGAACTGAAAAGGTTCCCGGAAAGTTCTTTGTAAGGCATAAACTGGCCTGTTTTCCTTATCTAAGTCTCTACGTTACTCTTACATTTCTTGATCCGTGATAGGCATCATGTGCAGTATTCCGCAAATTGCTCGCGCACTTTTTTATGCCCCACCAGGTCAGAAAAGAGCGAATAGTCATTCCTCTCGTATCGGACCAGCCCTGCAATGATCGCCGGGCTGAGCTTGAAATCCTCTGCCTTCTGCACGATGACTTCCTTGTTGATGGTCGTAAAATCCTGCCACCATAGTTCCTGCGGGATCAACTTCTCCCTGGCAAAGCGATTCGCCTCGTCTTCCTCTGGCAGGCAGGTATCATGTTCCGGCAATTCGGTGTCATCAAAGAACACCCGCTCAGCCGACCCTGCCAGGTGCAGGGCAAGGTGGCCCAGCTCATGGAACAAGGTGAACCAGAAGTTGTCCAGACGGTCATGCCGCAGGGTCATGCCGATCACCGGGCTGCCGCCAGGCCCGATGAAGCTGGCGCCATCCAGGTAGGTACCCGGCAGGTGGTTCAGGATCACATAATGGATGCCCTTTTTGTTGAGGTGCTCCCTGACCAGGTTGACCCCCTTTTCATAATAGCTGAAATGCAGCAGGTTGGCATAAAATTCATTATCCAGGAATTTCGCGTCATATGCCGGCAGTTCAGTTCTTTCCACCAGTTTTATTGCCCGCGCCTGCCAGGCAAAAAGGGCATTTTCATTGATCTGCCCGTTGCTGTGCCTGCAAAAAACAGGCTCCGGCTGGTTGTTCTTAAACACTGAGAACAGGTCCACCAGCAGCTCTTCAGAATTCTGGCGGGCATTCTTCACATCAATGAACCCGGGGAAGTAACCCTGCTTGACCATGTCAGTAAAAGGATAGTTCTGGATGAAATAGGCCTGTTTTTCATAAACAGCGCCGGGCTTTTGCAGCAGCACCTCATAAGGGATCCCCAGGCCTTTATGTAAATTACGTATCATCTCCTTGCTCAGTTCCCTTTTGCCGTTCAAAACAGCGGATACCACTGGCTGGCTGCCAATGTATGGCACCAGGTCCTTCTGGGTCAATCCCTGCTGCTCCA
>CAYSZB010000054.1:0-9297 GCA_964435475.1 uncultured Anaerolineaceae bacterium
AACAAAATTCTGCTATTGCTCGAGCAACCACTCGATGATCAGGGCTTTTTCTTCTTCATTGATCTCGGCACCGTACCCGATCATGCGGTCAAGTACTTCACTCCACTCCTCAGCCGTGCGTTTTTCCTGCAGGACAAACTCGAGAGTATGCTCACCGGCTAGCTTTTCAATAACCAGCGCCTCAACATCAACAGGTGCAGCTTCCGAAGTTCCAGGGTACATCGATTCAGGCTCAACAGGCTTGGGATCTGCCGGAACCGGTGTCTGTGCACATGCAGATAATGCAAACGCAGCAATCAGGATCACAGTCATTATTGGTATAAGTCTTTTCATTTGTACCTCCAAATGTTTTAATCCTTTATACCCCATCAGGCTTTCGATATCCATAGCTGTGTGATTCTTGTATAAAGTTTAAATATGCAGATCAGTGGGAGATTACGACTGTGACACAGAAGGTTTTCGCGGTACGTATTCAGCGATCTCAAAATTGAGTTCCAGGTCCTTGTTCTTCTTTTTGTATAGAAAGACAATAAGAATGGCAGCAGAGATGTTGATTAACAGGCATAACACGCTTCCCTCGAACCCAAAATGACCGCCCGTCAGCCAATCCGGGCCATTGACCTGTACATTGAGCAAGGCTGCATCTGGCGACAATCCACTTACCGGTACGCTGAATAGTACAGACTGGCTAAAATTCCACAGGAAATGAAACCCGATGGCAAAGCCGATCCTGCGGGTTACCAGGACACTCATACACAACAGGCAGCCAATTACCAGGATGTTCAAGAAACCCATGAAATTGGCATGAGGATTGGCCAGGTGCAGGATTGAAAAAGCCAACGAAGAAATGATAGCAGACAGGGTTACAGCTTTGCCTTTCGTCAGCCACTTGCCAAAAAGACTTTCGGAAAGGTTATTAAACACATACCCCCGAAAAATTACCTCCTCATAAACCCCCACACAGATAAATAACAGCAGGGATCTGAAAAAACCACTCAGGAAACCAGGTTTTGCCAGATCAACATTGAAACCGCTCACCTGGATGCTGTCCAATGCCGCCAGGATGGCAAAGATAAGCCCGATGCCGGCAAACCCCACCAGGCAACCGATGCCCAGGTCTTTCCACCAGGCTGGTTTTAGTTGCTGCCTTAAAGGGGTCCATTCTCTTTTATCGATGACTTTTATTGAAAAAGGTGTGACAAGAAAAACACTGACCATCGTTGAAATGGAACTGATCAGCATTACCCTGTCCATATCGCTGACGAACCCCAGGAGCCGTTCATAGACCAGGTTGGCCGGGAAATTTGCCCCAGCCCTGGCGATGGAAAACACAAACCACACGCCAATGACCAGGATGCTGACTGAGAACAACAAGGCGGCAAGGGAAAAAACCAGTACCCCAAAAATTACAATCCGCCAGGCAGCTCTCAGGCGTTTTTGTTCACTACTCCAAAGCATTCTGACCAGGTTTCCCATTTGGTCAAATTATATGCCAGATATCGGTGAACCACCAAAAATTGAAAAATGCCTAATGCCTTGCCAGGCTAATGAAATACTTTTGGCCGATTATATCCGAAGTCTCATTGCAATCCACACACAATTTGCCGCTGAAAAGGGGAAAAACAGGTGAGATCTTTTCGATCATCGCCCTGCCAACCCTCCTGATCGAGAAATGGGCATTGGGATTGCAGCGGATACGGGCGAAATGGAACAATTCGCGTAAGTTCAACTGGCATAAAACGCGCCGGTTAAATCCATTGGGCACAATATACGATGCCGCATGGGGAGATTCCGTTGCCAGCAGGTCATAGGTCTTTGCAGCCTGCTGCATCGCTTCTGTATAGAGGTCCTCACAGCCCGCTTCCGTGATGACGCGCGGAACAGCAAATCCCAGCCGGGTGGTGAGCGCCTGGGGTGTCTGTGACATCATGCGGTGGCGTTTGAACTCAAAATAAGCCCCCTGGTCCATTATGATATCGAAGGCAAACGCCGCATACTCCAACTCACGGGGCGGTGTGTCAAACGTCCCAATGCCTGAAAAAAGCTCATCAACCACTTTCTTTTTATCAGCCGGTGACATCTTGCGGACATTTAGCAAATGCTCCTGGTAAGATCCACCGCCAAAGCGGTATGCAAGGCTTGCCAGGATCTTATCCTCACCGTCGAGGTCATAACCAACCAGCTGACACCAATCCGGGGTCTCGCTTGACGCCATTTCCCTGTTCATTGCCCTGAACTGCTGCTCCATCCGGGGGTAGTAATCCATGGGCGTGGCATATTTAACCAAAGTCGGCACTTCCTGTGTCGCAACCTGTTTCATCTGCAAACCGATCTGCCTGACCTCCTCAAGGTTGGAGCTGAGCATCTTGCGGATGGCATATTCCAACGTCCTGGCGTTGATCGTCACGCCAACATTGGCCAGTGAAGCTGCTGGCAGCAGGAAACGGCAGGCATCGATCGCCGAGGTGCGCAGTCGTTCGCTCCAGGCTTTTTCCTTCTCATCCGGCAGGCGGGGCGTCTTTGCAGCAAGCACTTCCTTTACTCTTGGAATGAGCCTTTCATAGGCATCAAACAGCGAGTTCAAAGTGTCCAGGTAAGGTCTCTCAAACTGCGTGCCCGCCAATTCCCGGGGAACAAAGTAAGCTTCACGGTTCCACTCCTGGTAGCGGGTTGATTTTTCGGTATAGGATGCCAGGCGGTTGCCTTCAATGGCTTCAATTGCCAGGCGGGAGACATTCTCCAGCGCGATGTGCAGGATGGCATGTTCTGCCACAGAACTGTGTCCATAGCCAACGATCCATTTTTCACTGAACTGGGATGACTTTTCCTCATCCAACTCCGCCGCGATCTCATCGAAGGCCTTGGGCGAACGGGATGTTTTTGCAAAGGTGACTGCAATGGTCTCTGCACTGAGTTTCTTGGGTTGAAGGCAGTAAATTCTTCGGTCAAATGGCATGATGCAGGATCCTCCGCGCTTCTTGTTTGTCCTTCGATACCTGGGCAAGCAATGCCTCTTTATTCTCAAACTTGTGTTCATCACGGATCCTGGCAAAGAATGAGAGGCTGACCCTCTTTTCATACAGATCGCCAGAATATTCCAGGAAATGGGCTTCTACACTGGGAATGTTGTCAGAATCAAAAGTCGGTCGGATGCCAATATTGGTGACTGCGGGGTAAGGTTTCCCGTTGACCCAGCCAAGACATGCATACACACCAAAACCGGGTAGCAGCTTGCCGCTGTCCACCTGGATGTTGGCGGTGGGAAGGTCAAGTGCAGACCCGCGTTCTTTGCCGTGCCCCACGATGCCTGAAAGCTGGTATTCCCGTCCCAGCATCTGGTTTACATGCGTTATGTTGCCAGCCACCAGGTTTTCCCGGATCAGTCCGGATGAAACCACCTGCCCGTTAACCAGTTTTGGTTCAACCCGCTCCAAAGAAATGCCATAAGACATGATCCTGCCCCATGCTGATTTTTCACTGCCCAGCCTGTCGCGCCCCAGGCTGAACTCTTTGCCGGTCACCAGACCGACCATGCCAAGTTGTTCACGCAGGAAAAGCAGGAATTGCTCACCGTCGAGTGAGGCGCATTCTGCGTCAAATGGCTGCACGACGACCAGGTCAATATCGAGGTGGCTTATTTGTTCAAGCCGTTCCGATAAGGTGTTCAGCAGAAAAGGCTCACTGCCTTTATCCAAAAAACTGCGGGTGTGCGGGTTGAAGGTGATCAAAACAGACCGGCTGCCGGTTTCATGCGCCTTGCTGATCACCGAGCGGATCAATGCCTGGTGACCCAGGTGTACGCCATCAAAATTCCCTACAACCACCCAACTCGCCTCTTTGGTGGCTTTGATTATCGAGTCAATGATCTCTGTCAATGCCTATTTCCTGCTATCCAAAAAAAACAACCCGTTCTTTAATGGAAAGAATAGGTTGTCATATTACTTTTAAGTTCAAACCCTAAGAAAAGAATACTTTTTTCGGTTGCCATTCTTGGGTTTCTTCGTCATAGCCCATCAAAGCGACCAGCTCGCCTTGCTGACTGACAGCCCGTGCCAATTTGCCCACAGGAACTTCCAGGTCAGAGGTGATGCGATGCCCGTGCCTGACATCCTCGATCTGTTCATTGGTCAATTCAATGGAAGGCCAATCACCGAGGGCTTCAGCCGCCGGGATAAGGTACTTGTACCAGTCGTTGTTGGTAAAAGCTTCCTGCAGCTTCCTCAAGGGCACTGCATCGTGCAGAGAGAATTGCCCGCTTTTGGTCCGCCGTAAACCGATCAGGTTCGCCCCGCAGCCCAATATCTCGCCCAGGTCGTGTGCCAGTGACCTGACATAAGTGCCCGATGAGCAGTAAACATCCACCACAGCCTCTGGCGGATCCCACTCAAGCAGTTCAAGGTTATATACATTGATCTTGCGTGGTTCCAGGTCAACTTCTTCGCCGTTGCGTGCCATGTCATACGCTTTTCGCCCCTGGACCTTAATTGCCGAATAGGCTGGCGGTTTTTGTTCAATTTCGCCAATAAAACCTTTAAGCGCGGTTTCAAATTCCTCCGCACTGATCTCAACCGGCGAGCGCCGGGTCACGTCACCATCGCCATCATAGGTGTTGGTGGTTATTCCAAGCTCAATTATCGCCTGGTACCGTTTATCTGAGGCGGACACATATTCGCTCAGCCTGACTGCCGGTCCGATCAGCACGACCAGAACGCCTGAAGCGCGGGGGTCCAGCGTGCCGGTATGTCCCGCCCGGCGGATATTGGTGCCCGACCGGATGATCTGGACGATATCGTGTGATGTGACGCCAACAGGCTTGTCCACCACCAAAACGCCAGAGATGCTGTCCTTAAAATTGAAATTGTCTGTTTCCATAATTTATTACCCTGCTACCTTTTTAAATGTTTTTCGTTTGTTTCCGGGTATCTGGTTCGCTCAACAGGGCTCTACTTGCGGATAATACATCCGCGACTACCTCGGAAAATTCCCCTTTAATATCTGCGCCAGCTGCCGCCTTGTGCCCACCCCCGCCAAAACTGAATGCCAGGTTGGAAACATCTGTTTCACCGTGAGAGCGCCAGCTGACTTTAACCCTCCCATCAGGTTGTTCAATGAATATGATCGCAATCCGGATCCCCTCAACCGTCGAAAGAATGTTGATCAGGTCGGCATCATCATTATCATCATAACCACATTTAATTCTATCATCAAGTCTTAAGCTTGTCCAAACAATATCATTCTTTTCATACTCCAGGCGGTTCAAGCCTGCGCCCCAATACCGGATCGCAGAAACCGGTTGACTGACCAGGGCTTGCCGATACAGGGTGGGCAGATCGGCACCTTTGTCAATGAGTTCGGCACTGATGCGCAGTGCCTCGGAGCCCATATTGGAGGTGCGAAAGCCAATGGTATCCGCTATGATCCCCGTCAGCAGGCATGATGCCACCGCCTGGTCGATATCCAGCTTCCAGTTCGGCATCCTGGCTGCCAGTATGGCAGCAGTCGCCACTGCTTCATCTTCCACCAGGTTGATCTTGGCAAAATTGAGATTGGTTTTGTGATGATCAATGCAAATATCAGGCTGCGGATGCCCATCCAGCACAGAACCCACCCTGGCAGGATCAGAGCTGTCCACGATGATGCATGTATCATAATCACCAATAATCTTCCTGGTAACCAGGGTGCTGTTCTTCAGTCCCATATACTTCTGGGGCATGCCATCTTCCAGTACCATTTGTACCCGTTTGCCGGCATTGATCAGCCCATTCCCAAGCCCCAAAAGCGACCCGACAGCGTCGCCGTCCGGCCTGACATGCGCGATAATGACAATATCCCTGGCTTTGGCCAGCCGTTCACGGATTATGGCATCCAGTGCGTCACTCATCCTGCTGTTCCCCGTCCCCGTTTTCGTCCTCAACAATATCGCCTCTTAGCTTTGCCAGCATCGTATCGATGCGGTCGGCTTTTTCAGGCGTTGGATCATAGAAGAAACGCAGTTTGGGCATCAGCCGCAGCTCGATCTCCTGCGATAACCTGAAGCGCAGGAAACCCCTGGCATGCTCCAATGCCTGCCTGATCTCCTTCGCCCTCTCATGGCCCTCCAGGGAGGAGAAATAGATATTGGCATATTCCAGTTCACGGTCAACATTGACATCGGTGATGAAAACACCCGCCAATCTTGGGTCGTCAACCTCTGATTGCAGCGCGACAGACACGATCTGCCTGATCCTGTCGCTGATCCGTTTTATTCTAATTCCAGATGGCATGTTTACTTCCTATCTGTGCCTATCCACCAAATTTTTCCACAACATAACATTCAATGACATCACCAACCTGGAATTCCGTGAAGTTCTTGATGCTGACACCGCATTCCATCCCTTCGCGAACTTCCTTGGCGTCTTCTTTTTCCCTTTTCAATAATGCGATGTCGCCCCGGAATACTTCCTGGCCGCCCCGCATCACTTTGACCTTTGCATTTCGTCGCAATTCGCCATCGACAACCCTGCACCCGGCCGCATTTCCCTGCTTGGACACCTTGAAGACCATCAGCACGTTTGCCCGCCCGATGGTTTTCTCGACCATTTCGGGCTCCAGCAAGCCTTTCAAAGCCTTTTCAATATCCTCAAGCAGCCTGTAGATAATATCATACAGCCTGATGGAAACGCCTTCTGTTTCGGCCAGCCGTTTTGAAGCCGCATCAGCTGTCACATCAAAGCCAATGACGATCGCATCCGATGCAGCTGCCAGCATGACGTCACTCTCACTCACATTACCGGTCTCGGCATGCAAAACCTTGATGCTCAGTTCCTTCTCATCTTTGCCCAATTTTTCCAACTCATTCAAAATGGGTTCGAGGGATCCCTGCACATCGGCCTTCAAGATCATACGCAGTTCCTTGGCCTGTCCGGACTTATACTTGGCGAATAATTCTTCCAGGGTTGCCCGTTTGCTGCTCCGTTTGAGCTCACGTTCCTGCTTGCGCTCATAGACGATATTCCGCGCAACCTTCTCATTTTCAACAACCTGGAAGATATCCCCCGCCTCAGGCAGGCTGCTCAAGCCCATCACGACGACAGGCGTCGAAGGCCCCGCCTTGCCTACCCGTTTGGATCGCTGGTCAAAGAGGGCTTTGATTTTGCCCAAACTTTCGCCGGAAACGACAACGTCGCCCACCTTTAAGGTTCCATTTTGAACCAGCAAAGTCACCATGGGTCCGGTGTTTTTATCCAGTTCAGCCTCAACAACCGTGCCCATGCAACGCCCCTTGGGGTTGGCCTTGATCGTGCGGTTTTCAGACACCAGCACAATGGCTTCCAAAAGGTCATCCAGCCCCATTTTATTCTTTGCCGAAACGGGAACTACGATCGTATCGCCATCCCAGTCATCCGGCACCAGCCCGATATCTGCCAGCTGACGCTTGACCATATCCGGGTTGGCGTCATTTTTATCGATCTTGTTGAGTGCCACGACGATCGGAACCTGGGCGGCTTTTGCATGGTTGGTCGCCTCACGGGTCTGGGGTTTCACCCCATCATCCGCCGCCACAACCAGCACAACGATATCCGCACCCTGGGCGCCCCTTGCTCGCATGGCAGAAAAAGCGGCATGCCCTGGCGTGTCAAGGAAGGTGATCAAAGCTCCCTTGTGCGCCACCTGGTAAGCGCCGATGTGTTGCGTGATCCCGCCAACTTCACCGCTGGCAACATTGGAGTGACGGATCGCATCCAGCAGGGTCGTCTTTCCATGATCCACGTGTCCGAGAATGGTCACCACCGGAGGCCTGTTCTCAAGCTGGTCAGGTGCTTCATCCGCAATGAGCCTGCGCCATAATGGCACTTCCCCGGTCTCTTCAACTTCTTCAACGACATGCTCGAGTTCTGGTTCAAAACCCAACTCTGTGGCAACCACTGCTGCAGTATCAAAATCAATCTGCTGATTGATACTTGCCATTACCCCATTTGCCATTAATACCTTGATAACCTGGATGGGGCTGACATTGACCAGCACTGCCAGTTCACGTACGGTTAAACTGTAAGGTATTTGAATTACTTTTTTTCCATCATTACCCATATAAACCTCCATCAATCTGTTTCAACACCCGGCAATTTCAAAAAGCCGGGCGCTGATCGGGGAGGAACCAGAGGTCAGGTAAGATGGATTGTCTTATGCCATCTTAAAGGTCCCTCTGCGGTTCCTCTCGGATCACAGAATTTGGCTCCCGTTCATCAACAGCCAGGCTGTTCATGAACGAGATCAACTCTGCCATATCATTTTTATCGATCTCTGTCCGCAAGGCATGTGCCAGCGGACCTTTTAGACCGCGCTCCCAGCAGCTCCTCATTTCGTGCAGGTAGGCTCCCCTGCCTTTCGCTTTGCCGGTCGGGTCGATCCTGACGCCGCCCTCGCCTTTAACGATCCTGATAAAAGACCGTTTGGGCTGGATCTCGCGACATCCTACGCAGGTTCGTTGAGGAACATGCTTCTGACGGTTGGGTTTCCTGGCCGGCACCTTATTCATCCTGGAAGCTCTGAGTCACAATTGGGTTACCAATCGCCCCAATCATCTTCACCTCGTTTATGCGTGCGTTTAATGGTTGCCTGGTCCTTGTCAGGATCATACTCAACCGTTACACCTTTTTTCTTCTTGCCTTTTTTCTTCTTTGCGCCGCCAGCCGCATTGCCTTCTTCTTCGCTGGTTTCTTCAACAGCCGTGAAATCGAACTTCATCGAATCCACTTTAAAGAGGTCCTCAAAGGGCACTTCTTCCTCAGCCGGCTTTTCTTCGCCTGGTGTCTCTGTTGCGGCCTCTGCCTGAGCTTCGGCAGGCACTTCTTCAACAACTGCTTCCGAAGCTGCTTCAGCGGCAACTTCGGCTTCTTCAGCGGGTGCGGAAGGTACTTCAACAACTTCCTCCACCTGTGCTTCTTCGGCCTCTGCAGGAACCTTGTAGGCATTGATGAAGTCTTTGATCTCATCAAATGCCTTGGGACCAATGCCATTCACTGCCAGGACCTTGTCAGGATCCATTTTAAAGCGCATGATCAGGTCGCCCAGGGTTTCAATGCCGGTCTCCTGCAGGATGACCAGTAAATGCTCCTTCAGATCCACATCCAGGATCGGTACTTCGAATGCCTGGGGCGGGATCGAGTTGCGAACTGCCACCAAACGCATCTGGTGGGCGGCGTCTTCGGCGCGTCTGTCAGCCTCGTCACGCTTTTCTATGCGGTCCACAAACCTGGTCAGGGTCATGGTCTCATCCGGTGATATCGCCCTGCCTTCCGCCTTCTTTTGGATCAATTC
>CAYSZB010000054.1:9397-12042 GCA_964435475.1 uncultured Anaerolineaceae bacterium
ATGTATAACGCAGGGTCCTTGTTCCACTCGATCACGTCAATTTTTTCATCATGCAGCTCACGCACAATCGATTGGATGCGTACGCCGTTCTTGCCAACGCAGGCGCCAACCGGGTCAATTCCCTGTTGGGTTGCGGAAACAGAAACCTTGGCCCTCTCGCCGGGTTCACGGGCGATCGAACGGATCTCAACCACACCGTGGAAGATCTCGGGCACTTCAATTTCCAGCAATCGACGCAAAAAATTGCGGTGCGCACGGGACATCAGGATCTGCAAGCCCTGTTGATCATCCTTGACTTCGACGATCATTGACCGGATGCGGTCACGGATCTTCAACCTTTCACCGGGGATCATTTCCTTCCGCATCATGATGCCTTCAGCCTTCAGGTCCAGCCCGATGGTCGCCCCCCGGGCATTGACTGCCTGCACGACACCACTGACGATCTCATTCACCTGTTTGCCGTAGAATTCGAGTTGGGCATTCTTTTCTGCCTGGCGGATCATGGATTGGATCTTCTGGCGTGCATTCTGTGCAGCAACCCTGCCGAAGTTCTCGGGGGTTGATTCCACCAGCAACGTATCACCAAGTTCCACATCCGGCTTGATCTTTCTTGCCTCATCCAACAGGACCTCGGTCCGGAAATCCATCACTACGTCAGTGACTTCTTTTTCCGCAAATACCTTGACATCGCCGGTATCAAAATCCAGCTTGACCTGCACATCCTGTGCTTTTGAAGCATTCATCGCCTTGCGGTATGCTTCGATCATGGCGCCTTCGATTGCAGCCTGGATAACATCCTTGGGCAGCTGCTTTTCTTCCAGCACTTCATTGAATGCCAATGACAACTCAGTTTTCATAAACCCTTATTCTCCAAAATTCCTACATATTACACAGAAAAGTGGGGTTCACCCACTTTTCATTGCCAAGTCCTATTGCAATGTAATAAAGCTATCTATATTTTAGCACAAAAAATGATTAATGCAAGTTTACGCTTTCCTGTCAAGTGGTCTCCACCTTTTTCCTGTTGGAAAAAATCGCCGCAATGATCAGGGCAACAGCAACAGCGTCAATAATTGCAATAATTACACCGGAAACAGTATGGATGGTTGCCATGCCGTTGTAAGTGAGATTGTAACCAGCTTGCAGTAAATAAGGCAGGATGTTCATAATTGAACCAAGGATTGTGGTAAATAACAGGCAGAGGAACCCGATCAAGCTCAGGACAGATGGTTTGGGGTTGCGCTTCCAGGTGCTCAGGCTGATAATGATCCCGACAATGTAGGCAATGACCACCGGGGTACGAACTGCCAGGCTTGTGAATAATGAGACCCATAAAGTATTCATTCTTTTCTCCTAAGATATTGTTTTGTTGAATGCAATTGTGACTGGACTTGTTTTACTTGCGTGATAGAATTTTATCAAAATATCGTGAGATAAGGATCTTTTATGAAAAAAGAACTACCTTGGTGGAAAAAAGGCATCATTTACCAGATCTACCCCCGGTCATTTATGGACCTCAACAGTGATGGCATTGGCGACCTGGAAGGGATCACCCGGAAACTGGATTACCTTTCTGATCTTGGCATTGATGCCATCTGGCTCTCGCCCATTTACCAGTCGCCGAATGTCGACTTTGGCTACGATGTTGCCAATTATGTCGATGTGGACCAGGAGTTTGGCACCCTTCAACACTTCGACCAGCTGGTCACTGCTGCCCATCAGCGTAACATTAAGATAATCCTCGATCTAGTTCTGAATCACACCTCCGACCAGCACCCCTGGTTCGTTGAATCCCGAAAATCAAAAGATAACCCTTACCACGACTGGTACATGTGGCATGATCCATCGCCCAAAGGCGGTCCGCCCAACAATTGGTTGTCCTGGTTTGGGGGTGGGGGCTGGGAATACGACCAGCACCTCGACCAGTATTATTTCCACATGTTCTACAAGGAACAGCCTGACCTGAACTGGCGTAACCCGCAGGTCCGCCAAGCCATGCTGGATGTCTATCGCTTCTGGTTGGACCGGGGGGTGGATGGATTCCGCATGGATGTCTTTAATATGTATTTCAAAGACAAAGACTTGAGGGACAACCCCCTGGGTGGAAAAGGACCGCGCAAGTTCAACCATCAGCTGCACCTATATGACATGTCCCAACCGGAAATGCATCCCTTGCTCCAGGAGATCCGCCAGCTGCTCGATTCTTATGGCGAGACATACATGGTTGGCGAGACTTTTTACTCATCTCCTCAGCAGGCAGCTGCCTATATTGGTGATGATCAGCTGCACGCCGGCTTTGATTTCAGTATGTTGGGCCGCAAGTTCAGTGCACCTTTCTTCAGGAAAGCCATCAAGGATTGGCGCTCAGCCCTGGATGAAAAATGGCCGAATTTTGTGCTCAACAACCATGATAATTCCCGCTCTGCCACCCGCTACAAGGCCAAAAAAGACGATAAGGTTCTGAAAGTAAGTGCCACCATGCTGCTCACCCTGGTCGGAACGCCCTTTCTTTATTACGGCGAGGAAATTGGCATGCGCGATATCTTCCTCTGGCGCCACCAGGTGCTCGACCCGGTCAGCAAGCGTTATTGGCCCCTTCATCCCCCCAGGGATGGTTGCCGTTCCCCAATGCAGTGGGATGGAAC
>CAYSZB010000054.1:12142-15079 GCA_964435475.1 uncultured Anaerolineaceae bacterium
GGCCCCTTCATCCCCCCAGGGATGGTTGCCGTTCCCCAATGCAGTGGGATGGAACAGATTTTGCGGGTTTTTCGAACGCCAGACCCTGGCTTCCCGTCCATCCAGCTTTTGAACAACGCAATGTGCAGGTTCAACAGGCTGATCCTGCATCATTGCTTCATTTCTACAAAAACCTCATCGCCATCAGGCGGGCACACAGTGCCTTGAATTGCGGATCCATGGAAATGATCGACGATGACAATCCATCCATCCTGGCATATACCAGGCAATCGGATGATGAGACGGTCCTGGTCGCCCTGAACTTCACCAGAAGGACCGCCAGGCTGGATCTGCCAATTCCTTACCGTGGATTGGCTTGTCAGGTCATCCTCTCTCAGTTCTTTCAGCAACAGCAGGTCATAATGACTGGCTCTGATTTGACTCTTGAACCTATGGAAACACTTATTTTGCGCCTGAAATAACGCTATAATAAACTAACGATTGGTACGAACTGATCACCTGGTCCCCAAGGAAAGGGCTAATGGTTTTTTCTCCATTCATTCCTGGCAGTGAAACCAAACCAGAATATCCTCTGGATCGTTTCCTTCCGCCCCTTCCCCCTGGCATGATCAGGCAGTGGGTTTCAGGGCAAATTCCCCGCGGCAGTTGGATCCTCGACCCGATCGGCAACAGCCCGCAGCTCGTCCTGGACCTTGCCCGCATGGGCTACCTGGTTCTGGTCACCTCCAATAACCCGGTCAACGCCTTCCTGATCGAGATGCTCGCCCAGTCGCCTGACAGGGCTAGCCTGGAGGAAGCCCTCGGCATCCTTGCCAGGACTGACTTTAACGGTCAACCCCTCGAAAAGTTCATCCGCGCTTTTTATACTGTGCCCTGTACGAATTGCGGGCATGCCATGGAGGTCAGCAGTTTTCTCTGGCAAAAGGAAGAAACCTCACCCTTTGGTTTCCTGGGTACCTGCCCCAACTGCCAGAAAAGCGGGGAGCAGGCACTGACTCCCGAAGCTAAGGCCAGCCTGCCATCCCTCTCATCATACAGCATTTATCATGCCCGGGCTCTTGAAAGTGTTGTCGCTTTGGATGATCCCCAGCGAAACCAGGTGGAAACCGCGTTAAACTGCTACCTGCCCAGGGCCATGGTCTTATTGCAGACCATTCTGCTTAGATTGTCAAAACTACCCCTTTCTTCAAAGCAGGTGAATCTCCTGCAGGCTTTATTGTTATCCACTTTCGATTCTGCCAATTCGCTGTGGGCTTACCCGCCTCCCCCCACCCGCAGGCGCCAGTTGACCATTCCACCTGTCTTCCGCGAGAACAATATCTGGCAGGCTCTTGAAAGATCTGTCGACCTGTGGAGTGGCAAAGGCACCCCCGTCTCCTGCAAGCAGTGGCCTGACTATCCACCGCTCAGTGGTGGTATCAGTATGTTTAAGGGCCGCCTGCGCGACCTGGAGCCTCTTACTGAAACCGACCTGGTCCAGGCTGCTGTGTCCATCCTCCCCCGGCCCAACCAGGCATTCTGGACCCTCTCAGCTGTCTGGTCCGGCTGGTTGTGGGGCAAGGCCGCTGTTCAACCCATAAAGCAGGCTCTTTCCCGCCAACGTTACGATTGGAACTGGCACACCAATGCTTTGCGCTCGTCCTTCCAGGCATCCCGTCCCTACCTCTCCGAATCAAAACCGTTCTTCATGGCGATCTTCGAAAATGAACACAACTTCCTTTCTGCGGCGCTGTACGCCGCAAAGTCAGCCGGTTTGGCACTCCAATCTTTTTCACTCTCTGGCGATAACCTGGCAGTCCAGTCTGCCTGGAAACCCGCTGCCTTCCCTCTTGAACAAACGGAACCTTCCAGGTTTATGGATGTCGGTTGCACTGCTGCGGTGGATTTTTTAACCACCAAAGCTCAACCGTGTGAGTATGAACCGCTGCATGCCGCCATGCTGATCGCCCTTTGCCGGGAAGACCTGCTGGGGGTTCCTGAAGGGCAAAAACTGGACCTGCCTTTGACCGAAACCTACCGCCAGACAGATTCCATCCTCCTGGACAAGGCCAGGTTTACCCGCTTCGGCGGCGGGTCATCATCCATGGATAGCGGTTTATACTGGTTGGCTGATCCCCCGCCTGGGATCGAAACACTGGCCGATCGCATTGAACAAAAAGTCATCGATCTTTTGCACCAACCCGGGGATCTTTCACAAGCTGGTATAAAAGAAGCCCTGTACCAGGTTTTCCCGGGTTTGTTAACCCCTTCCGATCAATATATCAACACCTGCCTGGAATCATATGCCGGACTGCTGCCCGGCGAAATTCCCCAATGGTCTTTACGGGCCAATGAACGCTATGAGAAACGCCAGGAAGACCTGGAAGAGATCAGGGCAAAATGCGTATCCCTGGGTGCTGACCTGAAATTCAATGTGTCGAAGGAAGGGGATACGATAAAGTGGTTGTCAGGCGATCCTGCCCACTGCTATACCATCTTCATCAAATTAACTGCTCAACTCAGCAGCCTTCACAGCGATCGCTCATCCACCGGCAAAAAGGTGATCATCCTGCCAGGCAGCCGGGCCAACCTGCTGGCCTACAAGCTAAAACATGATCCATACCTCAACAACCTGATCACCTCCCATTTCATGGTCGTAAAATTCAGGCAGTTGCGCGCCATTTATGAAAACCCGCTCATCACCAGGGACCTGTGGGATATCCTGATCAAAGAAGACCCGCCCGAATTGAGCGCTGCCCAATTGGCGCTGCTTTAATCCGTAGTTTATGATCAAGTTGCCGAAGGTGTCGGTGTCTCAGTCGGGATGGGTGTCTCTGTCGGTGTCTCTGTCGGTATGGGCGTCCTGGTGGGCGTGTCTGTTGGAATCGGAGTCCTTGTCGGCGATTCAATCGGTGTCTCCGTTGCGGTTGGAGTCAACGTTGGCGTCTCGGTGGGAGT
>CAYSZB010000055.1:0-8710 GCA_964435475.1 uncultured Anaerolineaceae bacterium
CCGTAATTGTTTTTTCTTAGAAAATTACCGTGATATTCTACAATATGCCATAAAGATTTTTTCCTGAAGCGTTATACATTTTTCAATGTGGTGATGCAAAAGAGCTGGCTTGGCAAGAACCTCATAGCAAGTGATCGCCCCCATCCATTCGCAATAGGAAATTACCTGGCTACTTCTTGTGATCCATCGCCGCCTTGACCAGTTTGACCGCAATACTCCCGCCCGGTACGATCATTCCCACCGCATCTGCGGTCACATCAAATAACAGATCCCGGTTCAACATCCCCTTCACCTGGTCTGCCATCTTTTTGCCATTGCCCTGGATCTCACCCGTCAGTGCGTCAAACTCGATGACCACATGCTTGCTCTTCGCCGCCCACAGGTATTCCAACGCATAGACCGGCCTGAAGTTGATGTCCAGGGTCTCAATGTTCAATTTCTCTTCATGGATCACCTGCGCCAGCACCGGCTTGATCACCTTTGCCATGATCGAGCGCACCACTGTGCTGGCAGATGCCTTGGGCGGCACCACCAGCACCCCATCCGGGGCAAAATGACCCAGTTCCAGGATCTCACTCTTCGCAAACCCCTTGTATTTGCTGTGATCCACCTCGGTCCCCACCCCATCGAATGTGAAATTGTGCCGGTATTCCTCCAGGCAGTGCTCCACACCATTGAATGAAAACGTCGGGTTGCCTTTTGCTCCAGCCACCACATCCAGGTCCTGCCCCAGCACAGTCACCTGCCGCACTTCCTTGCCGCTGACCGGCACAGTGAAGGATTGATTGCGTTCATAAACTGTCCTCAGGAAAACGCTGATCTCCCAGCAGGCTTCCAGGCGATTCTCAACCGAGACCAACTGGATGTCCTCGGCCTTCGGCCGCGAGAGCAATGCCCCCAGCGTCCCGGAAACCAGCTGGATCTTCTTCTGCTCCACCCGGTCGATCGCCACTTCCATAGTCGTCTGCGGCACAAATTGGAAAGCCCGCTCATTGGCAAGAATGATATCCATGGTTATCTCCTTTGCAATGTAAATAATTGAATCGCTGCTGAATAACTGGAATAATTATAGCAAAATGGCTTCCTTTTTACTACTGATTGGAGTACTCAGCATATTAATTTAAAAGATTAATGTGATTTTCCCCGAATGCACCTTTAGCTTTCAGCTTTTAGCTTTTATCATTTATCTCCTCCAACCTTACACAGGTCTTGAAATTCCTTCTCCAATTGCTTATAATCCAAACCAATATGAAACAAAAACATGGCATTTTCAGCTTGACTTGCATGTGTCCCAGGCGGGGTATCTAATCGCGTCCTGTTTCCCCTTTCTCAACAATAAAATATAGGCACGCGGTCTACCCCGCATCATTCACTATGCTCCGCCAGGCGCTCATGCCTGCATAGGTCTTTTCATCGTATTTATAAAAGTTTATGAAAGAAAATTATGAAAATTTATAATGACATAACAAAAACAACCGGTAACACCCCCCTGGTCAGGATCAACCGCCTGGCTGCTGATACGCATGCCACCATCCTTGCCAAACTGGAATATTTCAATCCCACCCACAGCGTCAAGGACCGCATCGCCGTCGCCATGATCGATGCCGCAGAAAAAGAAGGCAAATTGCACCCTGACAGTATCATCATCGAAGCCACCAGCGGTAACACCGGCATCGGGCTGGCATTCGCCGCTGCCGCCCGCGGCTACAAATTGGCCATTACCATGCCCGACTCGGTTTCCGAAGAACGCAAGCTCCTCCTGCGGGCCATGGGCCCTGATCTGATCCTGACCGAAGGTGCCCTGGGCATGCCCGGTGCCATCGACAAAGCCCAATCCCTGCTCAACTCGGATGACCGCTATTTCATGCCCGACCAGTTCGCCAACCCCGCCAACCCCGAGATCCACCGTCGTACCACAGCCCGGGAGATCTGGCATGACACCGATGGCCGGGTGGACTACCTGGTCTCGGGTGTAGGCACCGGCGGAACCATCACCGGTACCGGCGAAGGACTGCTGGTCCACAACCCGTCCATCCAGTTGATCGCGGTCGAACCCTCCGGTTCGCCGGTCCTTTCCGGTGGCAAACCCGGTAAGCATCCCATCACCGGCATCGGCGCGGGTTTCATACCCAAAGTGCTCAACACCCGCATTCTCAATGAGATCATCCAGGTCACTGGTGAAGATGCGTTCGAGACTGCCCGCCAGATGGCAACCGTTGAAGGACTGGCGGTCGGTATCTCTTCCGGCGCTGCCACCTGGGCTGCCCTGCAGGTCGCCAGGCGCCCCCAGGCCAGGGGCAAGACCATCGTTGTGATCATTCCCAGCTTTGGCGAACGCTACCTGAGCACCAACCTGTACGCACACCTGAAAGGCTGACACCATGGAAACCACGCAAACACCCTATTCACTGCCATTAGAGAATTCCCTGCCCGCCAGGAAGTCCTCCACCCTCCTCCAGCGCATGCGAGAAGACGTCCAGGCTGTTCTGCAGCGCGACCCGGCTGCCCGCAGCTGGTTTGAAGTGCTGACCAGCTATGCCGGGCTGCATGCCACCTGGTCACACCGCATTGCCCACTGGTTCTGGCAGCACAAAATGCCCCTGGCCGCCCGCTGGCTCTCCCAGCTCACACGCCATTTCACTGGCATCGAGATCCACCCCGGCGCAACCATCGGTCGGCGTTTCTTCATCGACCATGGCATGGGGGTGGTGATCGGCGAGACCGCTGAGGTCGGCGATGATGTCACCCTTTACCACGGCGTCACCCTAGGGGGGGTCAGCCTTGAAAAAGGCAAACGCCATCCCACACTTGAAGACGGTGTGGTCGTCGGGGCTGGTGCCAAGGTTTTGGGAAATATCACCATCGGTCAGGGCAGCCGTATCGGCGCCAATGCCGTCGTGGTCAGATCGGTTCCTGGCGATTCGGTGGTCGTCGGTGTCCCAGGTCAGGTCATCCAGCACCGCAAGCGCTCTCTAGACCAAGGTCCGGACCTGGATCACGGGAACATGCCCGATGCCATCCATGATGCCGTGCATGACCTGCTGCAACGCGTCGGCGAGTTGGAATCAAAACTCAATGTCCAAACCCCCAACACCCAGTCCATCACCATGGCCGAGGACGGCACCTGGGTAGAGTCAAGCTACGAGATTTAAGGATAATAAATCAGGGTACATTCATATTTAAATGCAACCTGCTCCTCTAAGTCGGCACAATTAATGGCTGATAAGAGATTCTACAATGGATAACTGAGATGTCTCGTCAACATATCCTGGGCTGGCAGGCTCATTATAGACAAATTGAAGGCGGTAAAAGAACTCACCCATGGACCATCGGTAGGTATGTACTGGTGAATCGGGCTGCCAGGTTTCAACGGTTTCACCAGTATAGCTAAACCAATACCCAGGGACACTTTCAACCAGAATATCACCAACTTGGAGATTGTAGACTTCCGCTGAGCTTCCGATCGCTTCTACTTCTGAGGAAATTTGTTGGGTCAAGGTCATGAATTCCTTGCCGTAATTTCCTTCGAAGAAATATTGTTGGGTGACACCCTGTATCTCAGGGTCATAAATAACATCCTTTAACTGGTAATCCTGAGGAATAACTTTTGGTACCGATACCACAAACCCAGCCAATGTCTCAGCCTCTTCAAGGGTTAATCCACGCACAAATCCATCAAGATCGATGATCTTTGAAGGGATGGCATCTGTTTGTGTTTCAATACCGGGATTCTCGATTTCATTTGCGAATTGAATGCGTTGCTCATCTCCGCCAGGCTTCGTAAAGTAGTTTAGTAAGCCCTGCGCAACCGATTTTCCAATCGGTGTGAGGAAGAAGACTACCAACGCTACGGCCACAAAGACAGTGGAAGAAACGCTAACCCATCGTAGCTGCATGGTCTTATGCTCTTTATGATCATTGATTCTGCTTTGAATCGTTTGCCAGGAATTGATGACTGAAGGCACTTTATCTTCTGCAAGACGATGAATGACTTGTTTTTTTACTTGATCGTTATTCATTTTTGCTCCTTTCGGTTGTGTTTGGAAACAATATGCATTGGATTCGGGATAATGGAAGGTAGGTTTTTCGATAGGATGCGTTTGAGGTTTTGCCTGGCAGAGAAAAGACGCTTCTTAATGGTCGACAGCGGCAGTCTCAAGACCGTGATGATCTCTTTTTCACTCATATCAAGGTAATACTTCATGACGATTGCTGCCCTTTGGTCAGGCGAGAGAATATTTAATGCCTGCCAGATACTGTTTCTGAATTCAACTGTCTCAACAGCGGCTTCAGGGATCGAACTTTGATCGATCAGCCATTTAGATAGTGTATAAGTGACTTCATCATCCTGATCGGGAAGGCTGGTATGGCGCTGCTGCTTTTTAACCTCACGGAGCGATGCATTGACCACGCTTTTCATGAACCAGGGTACGAATTGATTTGAGCGTAATTGTGATATCTTCCCAGATGCCCGGATGAAAGCTTCCTGGACAATATCCTCAGCCAGGGAAAGGTCTTGAACAATTAGGCAGGCAGATCGAACTGCCTGAAGGTAATAGCGATCGACCAATACCTCCAGGCCTGCCAGGTCTCCCTCTTTAAGCATCGTTATTGCCAAACTATCTTCCATGCAATCCCTTTCAATTTTTATTGAGAATCCTCTCATATATATGATACATAATCCCAGTCAAAAGTTACCATGGATTTATTGAGTAGGTCAAAGAGAGGTTTTCTGCTTGGGAATGTACTCCACAGATCCTAGGCCCCAGGACATGAAGCCAAAAATTGTGGTTGTCTTGTTATGCCTGAAGTGCAGCGGGCTGGAGTCAAGCTACGAGTTTTAAGATCGGCAAAACCTCGATCAAACCTCAGGCGATCATTTCCCGCAACACCTCAAAGATGACCCGCGTGCCAAGTTCCAGGTTGCGGATAGAGATTCGCTCATCGATCCCGTGGTAGCGATCCATCTCTCCCGGGTCAAGGATGATGGGGATCAAGCCATAGCTTTGCACTCCCTTTTGCCTGAAGAAGGCTGAATCGGTCGTGCCGGGTGTCAACAATGGAGTGCACAGCCCCTCCGGGACGTTCCTCTTGAGCACACTGCTCAGCACTTCGAAGAATTCCGAATGCATATCCGAAGTGACCGATGGCTCCGGCGCTTCGATCACCTCGATCTCCACCCGCTCATCCCCGATCAAATTGTGTAAACGATCGATCGCTTGTTGTGGCGATTTACCAGGCAGCAAACGCATGTCCAGGATTGCTTCCGCCTTCTCCGGGATGATGTTTTCTTTCCCACCAGCTTTTAGGACGGTCACGCTGAGTGTATCACGCAGCATGGCATCCACTTTGGGGCTTTGGCGTAGACCCGGCAGTGCCATTTTGAAGCACAATTTCTTATCCAGGTTCCTCAAAATGATATTTTTGGGAAATGAAAAGCGCTGACTGACCCTTTTGAACATTTCACGCGTCACCCCATGCAGTTCATAAGCCGAGTTCAACATCTGCACCCGCTCCAGGGCGTGTAAAAGCGTATTAATGGACGTTTCTCTCTGTGGAATGCCGCTGTAACCTGGTTCCCCGTGGGCGATCAATTTCAGCCACAGGTCTTTCTTCTCTGCCACCGCCACCGTGAACACCGGTTGCGGACCGAAAAGGTCGCTCATCCCGAACCCGCCCTCATCCCAGGCATATTCCGCATCGATCTCCTGCCAGTGATGATCAACCATCCATTTTGCACCAAATTGACTGCCCTTTTCCTCGTCAGCACCGGCCAAAAAGATGATATCCCGCGTACGCTGTGGCTTTTCTTGTGCCAGCAGGACCAGGGCAAGCAATTGCATGATGCCCATACCCTTCATGTCGATCGCTCCCCTGCCCCACACGTATCCATAATGGATCTCACCACCAAACGGGTTGCATGACCAGCGGGTCGCGTCCGCCTCGACCACATCCATGTGGTTGTAGAGCAAAATAGGGCGTTTACTGCCATCCCCTTTCAGGCAAGCCACCAGGTTCGCCCGATGGGGTGCCGATTCAAACAACTTTACCTGGAAACCATGCTTTTCTAGAAATTCCTTTAAGTAAAAAGCTGCTTCCTCTTCGTTACCGGGGGGATTCGCCGTCTGGATGCGCAAATATCCAGCCAGGAGCTGCGCCGCCTCCTGCCCGACCTTTTCCCAGTCGATCATATCAACCTCACTCCCAACCCGGGCAACCCCGAGGGGATGGCACACATCCGCGCCATGTCCACCTCAAAGCCCGTCGCCGGGTCATTGGTCACGAACAGCGGTCCGATCAACTCGCAGGCAGTCAAGCTTGGGTGCGATACGACAAAATGCAAACCCGCCGCACTGCCGATCGAGCATTCACCCATCGAGCCCAAAATACAGGGCAAACCCGCCGCTTCAGCCACTGCCAGCATCCTGCCAGCCTCATATATCCCGCCGCACTTCATCAACTTGATGTTGATCATATCCGCCGCCTGCATGCAGGCAATCTTGAGGACATCCTCTGCCGTGTGGCAGCTTTCGTCCGCCATGATCGGCAGGTCCACCGCTGCACTGACCTCTGCCATGCCTTTAAGATCATCATCCCGAACCGGTTGTTCAATATAAGCCACGTTGAAGTCTTCCAGTTGCCTGATCGCTGAGATCGCCGTTTCGGTATCCTGCCAGCCCTGGTTGATGTCCAGGCGCAGGATGATCTCGCTTCCCACCGTATTCCTGATCGCCTGCAGCCGTCTTAGATCCTCCTCAGGTTTGGTGCCCAGCTTGACCTTCAGTGTCCGGGCGCCCATTCCTGTAAACTGCCCGGCAACCCCTGCCATCACTTCCGGTTCATCCAACGGCACCACCGGGTAAAGCCCAACCTCGCTGCGCGCTTTGCCGCCCAACAGCTGGTATACTGGCACGCCCAAAGACTGTCCCGCCAGGTCATATAAAGCCATGTCGATCGCCGCCAGCGCTGCCGGGTATGCCATGTAACGCTTGCGACATTCTGCCAGCAAGGGCACCACATCCATGGGATCCTTGTCAATCAGCAGGGTGCTCATCTCACCCAGTGCTCTCAGAACAGATTCCTGCGTCTCTCCGGTCACCTGCGGGTCAGGCGAAGCCTCCCCCAGGCCGATCATGCCGCTGTCAGTGTGCACCTTGACCAGCGCATAATTCAACTCCGCATAGCTGCCATACGCCACCGTCAGCGCAGCCTGCAGTTTCAGGTCAAGCTTTGATATTTCCAGGTGCGTGATGCGCATTTACATCACCTAAATGGTCTTCCTCTTGCGGATTTTGAACAATATCACCACCAGCGGCAGCACCAACAGGTGTACACACGCAAACACGGTAAACATCGGTCCGAAACCCGCCTTATCCACCAGGACACCTGCCAGCGGTGAGCCCGCAGCAATGCCGATGTTACCCACCGCCATGATCACCGAGAACATGAACGCTGCAATACGCGGGTCGGCAAAGTCCATCCCCACTGCCATGTAAACCGTCTCGTAATAACCGAACGAAAAACCGAACATGAATACCACTGCCCACATCATCAGCGGTGATTTCGTAAGCGCCAGGATCAGCGTGAACAGGGCAGTGATCACCATCGCCGCCAGCATGCTGTTGCGTTCGCCGATCTTTTTCATCAAAGGCCCGCCGATCACACCCCCAGCCACAGTCCCGATGCCAAATACGGATGTATACACGCCGACAGTGCTTAAGTCAATTCCCAGGCCTTCATTTAGAAAAGCCCCGACCATTCCCTGTGCGCTGTATAATGCCAGCGGGTAGATCATACCGATGATCGCAAAAAGGATAAAACCGATATCCTTGAAAGCAAAAAAAGCCGCTTTGGAATATTCCGTACCCGGTGCGCGTTCTTTATCCTCCTGGACAAATAAGGTCAGGATCAGGGTCAGGACGCCCATCCCGGCGATCATGTAAAAAATGGAGTGCCATTCCCCACGCTGCGAAAATATCCCCATCAGCACGGCAGTGATCACCATGCTCAGCGCCCTGCCGCCCACCATCAAACCCTGCACCAGCCCGCGGTCTTCCACTGGGGTGGTATCAATCGAAAGCCCGTCAGCCGCTGTGTCATAGGTCGACATGCCTAGCGCCACCATCAGCAATCCCATGATGTACAGGCCAAATTGCAGCCCGGGGTTGACCAACGGCATCAACAATGCGCCGACAGTCTGGATCACCAGGCCGAGGATAATAAAAGGCTTGCGATGACCCAATTTAAAGAGGTTGACCCGGTCGCTCAAAAAACCAATAAAGATCTTGAGCACGAAGGGCAGCAGCGCGATCCCCCCGGCGATGCCGATCAGTGAGTAGGATATATCAAAAGACCGCAGGTAAAGGGCATTGAAACCCGATGAGAAGGTCAGAACACCGCCTTCCATAAAGTACACAACTGCAAATAAAACGTAACGCAGAATTTTGGTTCTTTTTTGCTGCATGGCAACCATCCTTGATCAGATTTTTTTTGTGCTCTACAAACCCGGGTAATTTTCCCATGGCAAAGGCAAAAAGCACCAAAGCTGCCCGGTAAACTCCCGGCAACATCATAAAATTCTATTCATAACAACACGACGGTCAATTGACCAGGGTGTGAAAAAGATCAAAGGTTATTAGGGCTTGGTATTAGCATGGTAAAGGTCGACGCTCTCCACTGCATGCCGCAGGTGCGGGATCACGATGCTCCC
>CAYSZB010000055.1:8810-15057 GCA_964435475.1 uncultured Anaerolineaceae bacterium
AGCACCACGATCAGCACCAATACGATCAACCCCGCGCTGAATACGATGATTCCATCGCCATAACCAACGCTTTCAGCGATGGGCTCAACAAGTTGGGTCTCTTCACCCGGCATGATCGCTGGCAAGGGTGTGCTTACCGGCGCTGTACCTGTTGTCTGGCGCAGGTCGAATAATGGGTTGCTGCCTTCGGGCAGTGCCCAGGCAATGAACATGATGATCACCACCACCACTGCCAACGCCACCAGCAACAGCGGACCGCCCGTCCAGATATTGTGCAGTTGGGGTTCATCCGGCAATTTGTTTCTTTTCATTTCTATTGCACACTTTCTACAGCCTGCTGCGCGGCAACGCCCGGGCTTGCACCGTCCCGGATCACCTGCACCACCGCGTCGCGCACAGCAACGCCCAGGCTCATACTGATCGCCCGCGAAGGCTCCAGGATGGTCATGCCGGATATCTGGTTGACCATCGACCGCAAATTTGCATCACTCCAGAATTCCACTGATGAAGGCCGTGGCGGCATCCCGCCATAGGCCGCATTCCATTCCGCCAGGAACTTGGCATCGCTCAGCCATTCCATCAAGGCTACTGCCAGGTTTTGCCTTTCAATCTGCGGTGTTGCCAGCGCCCACACCCACCCACTGCCGGTGGTCAGTGCCAGGTCTTTGACCGGCGGGATCATGATCAGCCCCGAGTTCTGCGGCTTTTCCCGCAAATAGGTCGATACAGGCACAATAGCCGCTTCCGCATCTCCCTGCACATACGCCTGCCATGCCTGGCTGGTGTTGGTCAGGTTTAGCACCGTGTTCCTGTATTCGCTGATGTCCACATACAGGTCATACAACGCCAGCACGTCCGCCAGCGGCGTGATCTCCAGTGTCGGTCGGCGTTGATTGTCCATCACCGCGCCGCCGGCCGCCTGGTAAAGCGCCAGCGTCAGTTGGGCTTGCGGGTCGTTGGCGGCAAACGCCACCACGCTCGTCGCATTGTTCAACTCGTTCCAAGAAAGCGGTGCCGGGCTGATGATGTCACTGCGGTAAACGATCGCCTGTGCATCGCCCGTGAACGGGATGCCATACAGCGAGCCCTGGATGAAAGACAGGTCATGTGCATATGGGTACCAATCCCCCGCGTCGATCAGCGTCGTCTTGCCGTCCATCGTGAAAACCAGCGACTTTAATGCCGCCATCTCCAGGTCATTCCGTGACAGCGCGATCACGTCCGGCAGTGCCGCTGGTGCCGCCGCACTCGTCGCGGTCAACGCGTCCAAGAGCCCGCCCGCACCATCGCGGCTCTTGACGCGTACCACGATGTCAATCCCCTGCTGTGTTTCAAACGCGTCCAGCCTGGCTTTGAGTATCTCCGCGGATGGATCCGCCCCCTCGGGGTCCATATCCGGCGGCAGCCATACGGTCAGCGAAGTCGGTGGTGGCGCGCTGGTCTGTGTTATGTCCAACGGCTGCTCAGGCGTCACCTGTGGCGCTTGCGGAGTCAACTGGGTTTGGGTGGCGCTTTCACTTTTGGGTGTCAGCCAGGGGATCTCGATCTCCAGCGGCAGCGCGTCGCACGCCGTGAAGCTCAACAGCATCAACAGCGCCAAAGCGATCCTGCTCACCCGCCAGGTCATCTTTCGTTTTTTCATCAGTTTGCTTACCCGCAGCCTGCCTTGTCTTAAAGCTTGACCGGCTTGCTCAGCAGTGCAATCAACAGCTTGATCGCTGCTTCCACATCGTTCTTATCAACCATTTCTGATGGCGAGTGGATGTAGCGGCAGGCGATCGAAATACACCCCGCCGGCACGCCCGCCCGCGTCATCTGGATCGCGCGTCCATCCGTCCCGCCCGCCTCCAGCACTTCCATCTGGTAGGGGATGCCTTCGGCCCTGGCGGTCTCGACCATCCAGTTGACCACTTTCGGGTCGGCGATGAACGATGCATCGCGCACCTTGATCGCCACGCCCTTGCCCAAAGCCGTTTCCATTTTGATCGTCCTGGGTGTGTCACCGCTGCGCGTCACGTCGATCGCCAGCCCCAGGTCGGGGTCCACGCCATAAGCCGCCGTGGTCGCCCCGCGGATACCGACCTCTTCCTGCACGCTGAATACAAAATGCACCTCGTGGGGTGAATTCTTCAAAGCTTTCAGTCCTTCGATCGCGATCACCGCTGCAATGCGGTCGTCCATCGACTTTGCCACCAGCCGGTCACCGAACTCGGCATAAGGCCGCTCAAACCCGCACACATCGCCAACCCCCACCGGGCAGTCCTCGCGGCTTGTCGCGCCCACATCAATGAACAGCTGGTCAAGCGTCGGTGCCTTGCCGGCTTCCATTTTCTCATTCCCGATCACCCCATGCGTCCCGTTCATGAACAGCACCCGTCCACCCAGGCAGGTCAGCGGGTTGATCCCGCCAATGCCAATGAAGCGCACAAAGCCGCCGTTGTCCACATGCGTCACCATCAGCCCGATCTCGTCAATATGCGCCGAGATCATGATGCGCAGTCCGTCCGCGCGCTTCGTTCCCTTGCGGGCGATCAGGTTGCCCAGCGCATCCACACGCATCTCATCCACGTGACCCTTGATCTCTTCGATCACGGCATCACGGATCTTGCCTTCAAAACCGGAAGGTCCGGGGGTTTCCACCAATTTTTTGATCAGTTCTCTCATCTTTTTATCTCCTGGCTCTTTATTATGTCCTGTGGCCTGCTCACCGTTCCAGAATGGCGGGAGTGATGCGGCCCAGGGCGGCATGCATCAATTTCAACGTGTTCGACCAATCATCCAGCCGGATCAGGCTGGCGGGTGTGTGCAAATAGCGCGTGGGCAAAGACACCGACACACTGGGCACACCTGCGCGCGTCTTGTGGATCGCGCCGGCATCCGTGCCGCCCGGGTTGGGCTGCCGGTACTGCCAGGGGATGCCTTCCGCCTTGGCGGTCCCCACCAGCAGGTCGATCAGCCGCCGGTCACCAATCGTCGCCGCGTCCATCAGGTAGATCGCCGGTCCGTGGTCCAGCCGCGTGTTGTAGCGCCCGTTCTCATCCTCCGCCTCCCAGCTGGGCAGGTCATTGGCCGGCGTCGCGTCCATCGCGAAGCCCAGCTGCGGGTCAAAGGCAAACGCCGCCACCTTCGCCCCCCTCAGCCCGACTTCCTCCTGCACGCTGAATGACGCCAGCAGGTCAATGTTGTCCGGGCAGTGTTTCAACAGTTCCACCAGGTTCACCACCCCCACGCGGTCATCGATCGCCTTGGCGCGGATGCTCGGTCCCACCTGCTCAAAGCGTGTGGCAAAGGTCGCCCGGTCGCCCGTCTTGACCTTGCCGGCATTATCCGGTCCTACGTCGATGCGCAGTTGCTCGAGTTTCAGGCTCGACTTGCGCTCATCTGCCGTCGTCAGGTGGATCGCCTTGGCGCCGATCACTCCCGGGATATGCTCCCTGCCCACCAGCACCGGTTTGCCCGGCAGCTGGCGTTCATCGATCCCGCCGACCAACGCGAACTCAAACAGCCCGCCTTCGTCATCCTTGACCAGCATGAAGCCGATCTCGTCCATGTGCGCATCCACCATCACGCGCACCCTGTTCTCGCCTTTGCCGCGTTTTGTCGCCAGAACGTTGCCCAGCGCGTCAACCCGCACCTCGTCGGCCAGCGGCCGCACCGCTTCCAGAACGATCTGGCGCACTTCGTGTTCATCGCCCGACACCGCCACGGCATTGCACAGCTTTTCAAGCAGTGCGATCTGCTCTTTGCCGATCTCGGGGCTGAATTTCTCTGTGTTTGTCTCTTTTTTCGCCATAGTTACTCTTCCCAGGTGATCTTTTCAAGAAAATCGGCTTCCAGGTCGCTGATGAACTCCGCCATCAGCCTGCCGGCACGTTTCACGTCCTTCAATGACACCGTCTCGACCGGGGTGTGCATGTAGCGCAGCGGGATGCCGATCACCACGCACGGGATGCCTTCGCGCACCACCTGCAGCGCCATCGCATCCGTCCCGCTCATGCGCGGGGCGAACTCGTGGTGGAAGGGGATCTCCAGCTCATCCGCCTTGTCCTGCACTGCCTTGAGCAGCGCCGGGTGGATGTTGGGTCCTTCGCACAGTGACACGCCCTTACCGAACGGGAAGGAGCGCCAGTCACCGCCGCCCGGTCCCTTGGCAAAGGTCACGTCGATGACAATCGCCAGGTCGGGTTGGATGGCATAGGGTGAGGTCATTGCCCCGCCCAGGGTCTCTTCCTCCTGCGTGGACGCCACCGCGTAGACATCCCAGGCATGCTTGCGCCGCTTGAGCATCTCCAGGCAGATGGTTACCGCTGCCACCGACACGCGGTTATCCAGCGTGTGGCCATACAGCGCGTCCTTGCCCAGTTCGGTCGGCTGGGTGGCATAGGAGATGACGTCGCCGATGCGCACGTTCTCAAGCACTTCGTCCTCCCGCAGGCCGGTATCCACGTAGAGGTACTGCATGTCCACGGCACCCTCCCCTGCGCCGGGCGGCAGAAGATACGCCGGCGGCAGTGCCACGATGCCCGGCAGGTCTCGTTTGCCGTGCACGGTCACCAGCTGACCGGGTAAAATGCGGCTGTCGATGCCGCCGACCTCGGTGAAGCGGATGAAGCCGTCGGCGATGCCGGTCACCATCAGCCCGATGGCGTCCATGTGGGCTGAGAGCAGGATCTTGCGGCGTGGTTCAGCCCCGTCCCCGCGTTTGAGGGCGTGCAGGCTGCCCAGGCGGCTCAGGCTGAGCTCGTCTGCCAGCGGCGCCCACTCGTTGCGGATGATCTCGCAGATCGGGCGTTCAAACCCCGAAAGCCCGGGTGCGCTGAGCATGGTCTTGAGAAAAGGTAGGATGTCATTCATAGGCGTATGGGTCTTCCTTTAAGATAAGTGGTCAAAGCTTGTATTCCGCCCGATCGGCGTACGCGTCGGGGGCGGGGTATCGGTTGGGGTTGGGCTGGGGGTCTGCGTCAGGGTCGGCGTGGCCGTCTCTGTGGGGGTCAGGGTGATCGTCGGCGTCAGCGTGGACGTGGCGGTATGGGTGGGCGTCAGGGTCAGCGTGACCGTGGGCGTGTTGGTGAAAGTGCCCGTCTGGTAGGGGGTCAGGGTGATGGTGGGTGTGCGCGTGGCGGTGGGCTGACCCGGCTCGAGCGTGGGGGTTACCACTACTTCGGGGCGGTTGATGCGCAGAAGGGCCAGTCCCAGGCAGTAGAAGGGAATGGTGATCAGGATCGCCAGGATCAGCAGGTAGCGTATTCTCTTTTGCTTGGACAACCTGTTCAAAACCGAACCTCCCGGGTTAAAATAATATCATTACGCACCCAGCCTGACAAGTGTATCACAACACGCTCAAACCCCAGGCGAAGGAGGAATTTTGGCAGCTAAATATATCTACATCGCCCCGCACCTGGATGATGCCGTGCTTTCCTGCGGCGGCTTGATCTTTGAACAGGTCCGCGCGGGGAGTAGGGTGGAGGTGTGGACGCTCACCGCCGGCATCCCCGACCCTTTAACCATGCCGCCCTTCGGCAGGGAACTGAACGCGAAGTGGGGCATCGACCTGCAAGCGCTGCAGACCCGCCGCGAGGAGGATATCAAAGCCTGCCGGGTGTTGGGCGCGCAGGCAGTGCACCTGGATTGGCTGGACTGCATTTACCGCTGGCGCGAAGACGGCACACCCCTGGTTAACAATGACGACGAGCTGTTCAGCGCCCGGCCCGAACCCGCCCTGGTGGAGGAGATCGCTTTATGGTTGAAGGCGCATGTGCCGGCGAAGGCCAGGCTGGTCGGCCCGCTGGGGGTGGGTGGGCACGTCGACCACCGATTGACGGTGGGCGCGGTGGAAAAGAGCGGCCTGGAGAGCCTGTTCTATGCCGATTACCCCTACGTCAGGTATCATTTTGAGTGGGCGGAGCGGTTTGAAAGCGGGGAGTTGAGACGCCAGCCCTTTGTGATCGGCAAGGAGGGGGTAGAAGCCTGGCAGGAGGCGGTTTTGTGTTACAGGTCACAGCTGAGCACCTTCTGGCGGACGAAACGCGAATGCCTGCTGTCGATCGCCAACTACGCTGCCGGCGGGGGTGGGAGAATCTGGCACAATCATTAGTGCACATCGTCCCAGTTATTTCCTGGGATCAGCCGTACATAGCGTAGCACCCTGAAAGGGCGGACTTCATGAGAATTCAGGGTGGCGCCAATGGAAGTCAGGGAGAAGTGAAGCGATCTGGTTCTCTCGATCTAGTTTCCTAGTTTCCTAGTT
>CAYSZB010000056.1:0-14811 GCA_964435475.1 uncultured Anaerolineaceae bacterium
CTGTTTGCCAGCGGGATGGGCGTGGACCTGGCGGCTTTTGCGACAGCCTTCTCGGTGCGCTCGTTTTTGGGGATCATTGCCCCATTTTTAGCTGCCTTCGCTGACACGCGCGGGCGTAAAGCCGGCATGCTGCTGGGGATGGGGATCTTCACCCTGGGGTGTGGAATCGTGGCGATCTGGCCGGGTTTCCTGACCTTCGTAATCGCCTCGACGCTGGTGGTGATCGGCAACGGGGTTTTTATCCCTTCGATGCAGGCCTACCTGGGCGACCATGTGCCTTTTGAAAAGCGGGGCGCCGTCCTTTCGATCACCGAGCTGAGCTGGGCGCTGGCTTTTATCATCGGTGTGCCTGTTTTGGGTGCGCTGCTGACCAAAACAAGCTGGTCGGCGCCCTTTATCCTGCTGGCGGGGCTGAGCCTGGTATTTGCTGGCGGGCTGGTCAGGGTGGTGCCATCCGACAAAGCGCGCCTGGCAAACAGCGAGCCAATGCTCAAAAACCTCAAGATGGTGGCAAAATCCTGGCCGGCGATCGCCGGGTTATTGATGGGGATCGCTTTTGTCGGCGCCAATGAGTCGGTCAACCTGGTTTTCGGGGTGTGGATCGAAGACAATTTTGGGCTGGCATTCGCCACGCTAAGCATCGCCTCGGTGGTGATCGGGGCTTCGGAATTGGGATCAGAGCTGCTTTCGGCACTAATCATCGACCGGCTGGGAAAAAGACGCGCCATCCTGGTTTCACTGGTGCTGAACTGCCTAGTGGTGGCGCTGCTGCCGCTGGGCGGGCAAAAGTTGTGGCTGGCGATCATGGGACTGGCGCTGTTTTACATCACCTTTGAGTTCGCCCTGATCAGCTTGATGACGCTGATGAGCGAGGTGGTGCCCAATGCCAGAGCAACGGTGATCGCCGCGACGATCGCCTGTTTCTCGCTGGGGCGGATGCTGGGGGCGCTGGTGGCACCCGGGCTGTATGGGGTCAGTTTCTGGGCGTCGTGCCTGGCGGCGGTGGGGTTAAACTTCATTGCCATGCTGCTGTTGACGGGAATCAAGGTTAAAGAAAACCAGACCACCCCGGCTGTCTGATAAAATTAGCCTGTCAGGGTTGAATGATTGGCCAAGGCCAGTTAATCAACCTCAAAAAGGACCCATGCGCAACCGCCTGTTGATTCTTTTAATATTTTCGTTATTTGTGTTCAGCTTTGTACCCCCAGCCAACACGGCGACCGGCTCGGATTCACCTGAGTTGGTGGTGGTCGATGTGCGGTATGCAACGCGGGAAGAACTGAGCTACCTGTCCACCCATTATGACCTGTGGCAGGTCAACCCCCAGGAAAGTACAGCCAAATTGATGATCAGCCAGAAGGAATTCGCGGAATTGAGCGAACTGGGTTTTGAAATTACGCTGGATGAGCAGAATACCATTCTGGTGAACAGCGGTTGGGAAATGCTGCCCGGGCAGAGGGCTGGTGTACCCGGGCTTCCCTGTTACCGCACAGTGGACGAGATATTTGCCGATGCCGAAACACTGGCAACCAGCCACCCGACCCTGGCACAGTGGGTCGACATTGGCGACTCGTGGGAAAAAATGCAGTACGGGGCGGGGTATGGGCACGACATACGGGTGTTGGTGCTGAGCAACCAGAAGATGGGCGGGGAAAAGGCCAAGATCCTGATCAACAGCGGGCTGCATGCCCGCGAGCTGGCACCGGTGGAACTGAACATGCGCCTGGCGGAATACCTGGTGGACCATTACGGTCTGGATGCCGACATCACCTGGTTGTTAGATTATAACGAGGTTCATTTGCTGCTGGTCTCCAACCCGGATGGGCGGGTGCAGGTGGAGAACACAGGGTTTTTATGGCGCAAGAACACCAATGAGAACTACTGCGGTCCAACCTCTACCAGTAGGGGCGCAGACCTGAACCGGAACTTCGATTTCCACTGGGATGGCGGTTACTCCAGCACCAACCCCTGCGACCCTTCATATAGGGGACCAAGCCCGCTTTCCGAACCCGAATCCCAGGCGATCAGCTCATACGAATTGGCGTTGTTTGAAGACCAGCGCGGACCAGAAGATGACGACCCGGCACCTCTTGACACGACAGGAATGTTCATCGACCTGCATAGTTATGGGAACCTGGTGCTGTGGCCATATGGATTTGATTTCACGAGCACTGCGCCAAATAACACACCATTGCAAACTCTGGGTCGAAAGCTGGCATATTTTAACCAATATGCACCGATCCAGGCTAATGTTCTTTACCCGGCATCCGGCGCAACCGATGATTTTGCCTACGGCACACTGGGGATTGCCAGCTATACGATCGAAATGGGCTCAGAATTTTTCCAGGACTGCACCACCTTTGAGAGTACCATCTACCCGGACAACCTGGATGCGCTGATCTATGCCCTCAAGTCTGCCCGCCGCCCGTACCAGACACCTGCCGGACCGGACGTCCTGACAATTTCAGTTCCCGCTGGACAGCTGCCGTTTAACCAGTCCTTCGTTGTAGGTGCAGAATTGGACGACACTTTTTATTGGACATCCAACGGGTATGAGCCGACGCAAAACATACAGGTAGTGCGTGCCAGCATTGACACGCCTCCTTGGGACGCAGGTCAACTCTTCGCACTGCAGGCGGTAGACGGCACGTTTGATGAGAAAAACGAAGATGTCAGCGGAACGATCAGCACGATCGGGCTGGTTGGCGGAAGGCATACCCTCTTTGTGCAGGGGCAGGACGCTGCAGGAAACTGGGGTGCGGTCAGCGCGGTCTTTTTTGAGACCGAATATGGCTATTACTTCCCATTGAGTTTTCGGTAAGCATTGGATGATAGAAATTAAACCAAAGGATCGAAATGGATAAATTCATCGTTGTGGCAGGAAACATCGGGGTGGGCAAATCGACCCTGGTGGGCATGTTGAGTGAACATCTCGGCTGGCGGCCTTTTTTTGAACCGGTGACCGACAACCCCTACCTGGCGGATTTCTACAAGGACATGCAAGCCTGGGGATTTCATTCCCAGGTATACTTCCTGACCCGCCGCCTGCGCATCCACCACCAGCTTTTGAGTGTTGATGGTTACGTCATCCAGGACCGCAGTGTATATGAGGACGCCGAGATTTTTGCACACAACCTGTACCTGCAAGGCGCGATCAACGAACGGGACTACCTGACCTACCAGGACCTGTACCATGTGTTATGTGAATTCCTGCCGCCGCCCAACCTGGTGATCTACCTGAAAGCCTCCGTGGAAACCCTGCTTGGACGCATCAAGACACGCGGCAGGGATTATGAACGCTCGATCAGCGCAGAATACCTGGGGCAACTTAACAACCTTTACACCGAATGGATCGGCGGTTTCAATGTTTGCCCCATCCTGACAGTGCCCAGCGACGACCTGGATTTCGTATCCAAACCCAGTCACCTGGCATTGATCATGGAAAAGGTCAATGATATGTTGACCGGCAAGGAACAGGTCAGTTTTTAACCCCAAAGTAACTGAAAGCCCTGAGAGTTTTAGTTTCAGTTCATCCTAAATCAAGAGAGTAATGGGTCACTCTTCGAGGGTTGGTTTATCCAGCTTTTCCAGGTCATCCAGTTTTTCAAGATCATCCAGGTCATCCAACTCGTCCAGACCATCCAGCTCGTCCAGATCCCGGGGAATTTCTTCGCCACGTGGGGAAACGATGAACCTGACGGCTGTACGCACCTTTTCATCGATGGTCACGTCAACGAATTCCGGCAGACACACGATCTCAATACCGTCGTTGACCAAATAACCATCTGCCAGGATGATGGCCTTGACTGCCTGGTTGACCGCTCCGGCGCCAATGGCCTGCACTTCGCAATACCGGAGTTCCCGCATAACGCCTGCAATAGCCCCTGCAACAGCAGCGGTGCGGGAGGTGGCTGAGACTTTTATGATATTCATGGTATGCTCCCTTGATCAAAGCAACAATTGGAACCCATTTGCCCAGGGGTATTTTCTTTTTTTTAACTTGATTTAATGTTATTGTACAAGAAATCAAGTCCAGAATCAAGCACCAATTTGGATATAGGAGGTGGTATTTTTTTGACTTGAGAGAGGGGAACCTTGTCCCCAAATAATTAACTCTATATCATTATTAATGGTTAATGTAGTCGTAGCAGTAGGGGCTGGGGATAAGTGGAGAAACAGTAAATATACGGGTCAAAACACCACATGTATGGATACCTTGAGGGCTGATTTCCATATGTGGTGGTGCTTTTGGATAATTCTCTCCACAGGCAGATGGGGATAAACTCAAGGACGATTCTGTAGGAGGAGACCGGATATTGAATTTGGCCAGAAAATCAACGTTATTACTGGAGCCATCCCCAGTTTAATAGATAATTTGTGCGAGTTTATCCACAATTGGGGAAAGTTATCCACAGTTTTCCCCAAGTTATCCACAGTTTTTGGCTAATAAAGTGGAAAACAGCGGGTCAGAGACCGAAGCTGTTCTTGTATCCACCCAGAGTTGCTTCCACCTCGTCAAGGAAGGCGTCCAGGTTCGCAACATGACGCGGATGGTTCTCCTGGTTAAATTCCATGTAAGACAGGAAGTCAAGCCAGGCGGATTTATGCTCTTGAACCTGCCACAAAGGCTTGACCGCCATGGACCAGGTTTCGAGCAGCATCCAGACGGTGAGGTAGGGCGTACCGCTATCCAGGAAGGCATCAAAAGCATTTAAAAAGTAGGCATGCCGGCAGGGCTGCAGGTTGACCGGGCTGTTGGGCAATTTGCTGACAGCCAGCAAGGCATTGTGCCAGGGTTCGCGCCACTTGAGGAGTTCCTCACGGGTGGCCTGACCGGCTGAGAGCAAACCAAGCAGGCGTCCATGAAGCTCCGGCCTGGACAAAGCCTCGACGCGGGTTGGAAAATCGACCAGGAAACGGCGATTGGTCAGCCCGTTGCCCTGCAGGACAGCCACGCCATTTGCGGCAAGCCCAACCGCTTTGAAATACTGGTCAAACCAAAGGTTTGGCGCCAATTCCTGGGGGTTTTCAAGATCAAACCACAAGGAACGGGCCTGGTCGACCATGGGCAGAGAGCGGCCGTAGATGTATTCCGGCAGGTTAAATTGTGTGCCCACCCCAGCCTGGATGTATTCCATCCAGTGATCGGTATCATAAAGGATACTGGCGTGGGTGGAAAGCGCCCTGCCCAACCAGGGGTTAAGGCGCAGGCGTCGGGGTTGGGCATAGAATGCCTGGTGGTGGTGGACCATGTCCAGGGATATCTCCTGGCTGATGCGGGCGACCTCGCGTTCAAGCAGCGGCTGATCGCGATGGACTAGCACCAGGTCGATATCTGTGGCGCCGCCCAAGAGGGGTTCACCGTCCAAAACGGAACCGGCCAGGTAGACAGAAATGATGTCATCGTATTGCCGCAGGCTTTTGGTGACCTGGTCCCTGGCTAATTTCTGTAATAATTCCGGTGTGATACGCATCTTTCCCTCTTTCTGGGTCAGTTATGGGACAGGGGCAGGCTTTCCTGGTAAGGCGACATTTTCAGACTCTGGCGAATACGGTTTTCTACAAACGCAAGGTCTTCCTGGCGGCTGATGTAATTCAGGTTGTCCGTGTCGATGGTCAGCACCTTGAAGGGCAAGTCCGGGCTGGAGAAAAAGGCTTCGTAGGAGCGGTTTAACTGGTCAATGTAGTTGCGTTCCATCTCGCGTTCATAAGGACGATCGCGATGGGCAATGCGCTGCATAAGGACTTCGGTTTCTGCTCTTAAATAGACCACCAGGTCAGGCTGGGGAATTTTTTCGGCGAGGGCTTCATGTACCTTGTAGTACATGGCCAGCTCATCCCCCACCAGGTTGATGCGTGCAAAGAGGGAATCCTTGTCGAAAGTGTAGTCGGAAATGATCATATGCCCGACGGACAGGGACTGGGGAATGGTCTTATTCTGCTGGTGGTAGCGGCTAAGCAGGAAAAATATCTGGGTCTGGAAGGCATAGCGCTGACGGTCGGAATAGAAATCACTCAAAAACGGATTTTCCTCGAAGACTTCCAACAGGAGGTCCGCCTGGAAAGCCTGGTGGATCAGCCTTGCCAGGGTGGTTTTACCCACACCGATCACGCCTTCAATGGCAACGTACATATCACATGCTCCCTTTTCCAATATGTGCCTGTAATATACCACAACTGGTTTGATAAAAAAACCAGCCCTTGCGGACTGGTTTTGCGTTCAGAGAATAGGAGTAGTTTATGCCAGGTTTTCGAGCCGGGTGACCATGGCGGCGATGACATCATAACCGCCCTGCCAGAAGGATTCGCGGGTGATGTCGATGCCGGCGTCTGAGAGCAGGTCAATGGGTGCGATCGAACCGCCCGCCGCGAGGATCTTCATGTAACGCGGCTTGAACGATTCCCCTTCGATCTTGTACTGCTGGTAGAGGGCAAAGACCAGCAGCTGACCAAAAGCATAAGCATAGACATAGAAAGGCACGTTGTAGATGTGGGGGATGGAGACCCATTCGTAGCGGAATTCATCCGAAACATCCACGGCGCTGCCAAATTCCTCTTTGAGGTTGGCGAGATAGGCGTCGGAGAGTTCATCCACCGAAGCGTCTTTGGCGATCAGGTCATGGGCCTGGCGCTCGAAGAGGGCAAAGTAGATCTGGCGCAGAATGGTGGCAAAGGCGTCGTCCATCTGGCGGAAGAGAATGTCGCGCTGCACGTTCTTATCAGCCTCAAGTTCCAGCAGGCGATCGGTCAGGACCATTTCGCCGAAGGTGGATGCAGTCTCGGCGAGGGGCAGGCATGCATGCTGGGTGAAGAAGGTATGGTGCTCTGCCATCATTGAATGGATACCATGCCCCAACTCGTGCGCCATGGTTGCCACGTCGTCCGCCTTGCCCTGGTAGTTCAAGAGCACCCAGGGGGTCAGTTCGGGGAGGATGGTGGCACAGAAAGCTCCGCCCATCTTGCCCTTGCGGACTTCGCTGTCCAGGTGGTCACTGGCGAAGACGCGCTTTGCCATGTCGGCAAAATGCGGGTCGAACCTGGTGTAGGCGTCAAAGGTGAGCTCGGCGGCTTCAGCAAAACTGTATTTTTTGTCTGAGTTGGAGACAGGGGCATAAATATCATAGCGGCGCAATTTTTCCACGCCCAAAACTTTGGCTTTCAAGGCAAAGAAGCGATGGAAAACAGAAAGATTCTTACGCGTGACATCCAGGAGGGTATCAATGACGGCGTCTGGCAGGTCGTTGACCAGGTTGCGGACGGACATGGGGCTGGTGAACTTGCGCAGGTTGACGTTTTCATTGCGCCAATCGCGCACCAGAGCCTGGTAAATCTGGCCAAGGACCGGGGCGTCGTTGGCATAGACGCGGTAGAGTTCCTTGTAGGCTCTTTCGCGCAGTTCGGGGTCTGCCTGGCGCACCAGGGCCATCAATTCGCCACGGGTGAGCTCCTTTTCTTCGCCATCCACAGTGACCTTGAAGGTGTAGCGGTTGGTGATCGAGTCGTAGAGCATGTTCATGGCTGAGGAGCCGGTGACATCCTTGATGTTGATGATCTTCTCTTCGGGCTCGGAGAGGGCGAACTGTTTGAAATTGCGCATCTGCTGCAGCCAATAGCGGTAATCACCCGAGGCATCCATCAGGCGCAGGGCGTTCTGGTCATCCAGGGCTTTCCACCAGAGCTGGAAGAAAAGGGTGCGATTGCTCATTTCGGCATTGAACTGTTCAGACCGGGCAATAGCGATCTGGGCTTTCTGATTCTGGGTGTCTGCGGCAAAGGCCAGTTCGGCAAAACCGGCAATGCGCGAGCCCAGTTTATAGATCTGCTCCAGACTGGCGATGATCTGCATGAATTTTTCGGCCGCAATACCGGGATTCAATTGATCGCGGAATTGCTCGAACTTTGCAACCAGCTCCTCGATCTGTTTATAAGTTGCATCTATTCGCGGGTCCTCGAAGCTTGAAAAAAGATCTTGCAAGCTCCATGCTTTTTGCGGGTATTCAGTTTTTTGGGTCATCATTTTCCTCTTTTATTTTGTTTGGTATAGTCAATCTTCAGGCGGAGCGATCTGCTGCACAGCCTGCTCACGGTAAAGTTGGCGTAATTTGTCAATGGGTTGGCGACTTTGGCTGGACTTGTCCCAGTAGTGCCAGAGAGTCCAGCCATTGCTGGGACCGGTACGGAGTTCGCGGGCGACCTCGTGGATGGTGCCGCGTTTGCCGTCATGTGAGAGGGTGCCATCTGCCAGGACGGTGCTGGTGATCGAACCGGTAGCGCCGAACCAGAGCGTCTGACCGGGTTCAAGCAACCCATGCTCGATGAGGGCACCGAAAGGCACCCTGTCCAATTGTTTTGGATCGGGCGTGACAAAGACAGGCGGGTCAAATTCGAGCTGCATGACCGAATTGACGCGCTTTTTTGCCAGGCGGATGTAATTGGGGTCCACCTCAATGCCCACGAAATGGCGGTGGAGCTTGCGGGCAACTGCGCCGGTGGTGCCGGTGCCGAAAAAGGGGTCCAGGATGACATCGCCGGGATTGGAACTGGAAAGGATGACACGGTAAAGCAGGGCTTCAGGCTTCTGGGTGGGATGGGCTTTCTTGCCGTTGTCTTTGAGCCTTTCAGAGCCGGTGCAGATGGGGATGTACCAATCACTGCGCATCTGCAAGCCCTCATTGAGCCCTTTCATGGCATGATAGTTGAAGGTATATTTGGCGCCATTCTTCTTTTGCACCCAGAGGAGGGTCTCGTGGGCATTGGTGTAGCGCACGCCGCGGAAGTTGGGCATGGGATTGGACTTTACCCACACGACATCATTCAGGATCCAATAATCAAGGTCCTGCAGGATGCGGCCGACCCGATAGATGTTATGGTAGGAGCCGATCACCCAGAGGGTGCCGGTGGGCTTGAGCACACGGCGGCATTCAAGAAGCCAGGCGCGGGTAAATTCGTCGTAAGTCTTAAAACTTTCAAATTTATCCCAGTCATCGTCCACAGCATCGACCATGGTGACGTTGGGGCGCCACAGTTCACCCTGCAATTGCAGGTTATAGGGCGGGTCGGCAAAGATCAGATCGACCGACTCAGCGGGAAGCGATGGGAGTACCTCCAGGCAGTTGCCCTGGATCACCTCATCGACAGGGAGCGTAATCTTTTGATCAGGCATTGGTATATTGTAATTGACGATGACTCAAAATGCGAGTGGCAGGCTAAAAATAAACCACCCTGCGTGGGCAGGGTGGTTTGATCGATAGAACAAAAAACTACTCGTGGGTGGCTTTTTCTTTGACCAATTCGCGTTGACGCTTGCGGTAGGTGAGGGTCTTGAGAACCTCTGCTGCCACTGAGGGCACAAAGATCAGCGGGAGTATCTCGACCCACTGCAACCAGGTCAACGGGTGGGTATTGAAAACCTCGTTGAGGAAGGGTACGTAGATGACCACCAACACAAGAACCAGTGAAACCAACACGGCCCAATTCATAAACCTGTTTTTGAACGCACCGATCTTGAGGAGCGGGAAATATTCAGAGCGAGCGGTAAAGGCCCTGAGGAGTTCGGAGATCGAAAGCGTGGCAAAGGCCATGGATTCGGCAATGGTGATGTTGATGGTTCCCCAATCCTTGAAACCAATCACCTCCCTGAGGGTATTGAGATCGCCAAGCCCGGCCAGCTGCAGATCAGCAAGCAAACCGATGTAGAAGGCGGTCAGGGTGGCAAAGGTTATGGCGACTGTCTGGACCAGGATGCCCAACTGCATGAACTTGTTGATGATCGGTTCCTTGGGCGGGCGGGGTTTCTGGAGCATGATATCCGGGTCACCCTTTTCGGAACCCAGGGCCAGGGCCGGGGCACCGTCGGTGACCAGGTTTAACCAGAGCAGCTGGATGGCAGTCAGGGGGACAGGCCATCCGAAGAGGGCAGCCAGGAAGATGACCATGATCTCAGCGGCGTTGCAGGACAGCAGGTAATAAACGAACTTGCGGATGTTGCTGTAGATCACACGGCCCTGCTCCACGGCGGAGACGATGCTGGCGTAATTGTCATCGGTGAGCACCATGTCGGCGGTTTCCTTGGCAACGTCCGTGCCGGTGATGCCCATTGAAACGCCGATGTCGGCGCGCTTGATAGCCGGGGCGTCATTGACGCCATCGCCGGTCATGGCGACGACCTCGCCGTTGGCACGCAGGGCATCGACGATGCGCATCTTATGTTCCGGGCTGACACGGGCAAAGACATCAGTGACCTCGACCGCCTTGATCATTTCTTCGTCGGTCAGGTTGTTAATGTCTGCGCCGGTCAAGACCTGGTGGCCCTTGCGCAGCAAGCCGATCTCCTGGGCAATGGCTTTGGCTGTATTGGGATAGTCGCCGGTGATCATGATGGTGCGAATGCCGGCAACAGTAGCTTCCGCCATGGCGGGTTTGACTTCCTTACGGGCCGGGTCGATCATGCCGATCAAACCCACAAAGATGAGGTCTTTTTCCAGTTCTTCACTCTTGATCTCACCGGGGAGAACGGGCACCAGGCGGTATGCCACACCCAAGACCCGTAACGCGTCCTGGGTCATAAGGTCATTGGCGTCCAGGATACGCTGGCGGGCTGCATCATCCAGGCGCACATCCCCGTTATTGAGAGTCTGCTGGTAGGCACAAAGCCCCAGGACGATATCGGGAGCGCCTTTGACGGCGATGGTATACCATTGTTTCTTTTCCTGGTCGCCAAAGGGAGAAATATCCTGCGTGTTGGGAGTTTCAATCTCATGAATGGTGACCATGCGCTTGCGATCGGAGTCAAAGGGGATCTCCTGCTTGCGGGGATAGGCCGCGTTAAGTTCTTTGGCAGAGGCACCGGCTTTGAGGGCGGCGACCAGGATCGAGCCTTCGGTGGGATCGCCAACCATGCGGTAGGTGGTCTTGCCATCCACTTCGCCGGATTGCTCCAGCTGGGCATCGTTGTTCAAAGTGCCCAACCAGAGGGCAGTTTTGGCAGCGGAATAATCAGACAAGTCTACTTCCTGCCCGTCGACCAGGAAGGTGCCGTCGGGTTCATAACCACTGCCGGTGACGGTGACGAACTGACCATCGACCCACAGACGGGTTACGGTCATCTCGTTCTGGGTCAGGGTGCCGGTCTTATCGGAACAGATAGTGGTGACTGAACCAAGCGTTTCAACAGAAGAAAGCCTGCGAATAAGGGCGTGGCGACGAACCATTTCGCGCATACCACCTGCCAGGCTAATGGTCACCACGGCAGCCAACCCTTCGGGTACGGCGGCAATGGCCAGGCTGACGGCAACCATGAAGGCTTTGACTATCTCATCAATGGTTTTCGGATCAGTCAGGCTGACCTCGGGATGACCAATGAAAAGACGTGCAGCTACTATAACAAACACCAGTCCACAGATGATCAGGGCGCCATAGCCAAGGATCTTGCCCAATTGTTCGAGGCGTTTCATGAGTGGAGTGGCTTCTTCTTCGACCGCCTGGAGCATGGTGGCGATCAGTCCCAACTGGGTGTTCATGCCGGTGCTGGTGACAATACCCTTACCCCGACCATAGGTGACCACGGTACCCATGAACGCGGTGTTCTTGCGGTCACCCAGGGGAATATCCGCCTGGAGGTTGCCTTCAGCACGCTTGGTTACAGGTACCGATTCCCCGGTCAGGGACGCTTCATCGATGCTGAGGTTGATCGCTTCCAGAAGACGCAGATCGGCGGGTATGAAGTTGCCAGCCTCAATGAAGACTATGTCACCCGGTACCAACTGGGGAGCAGGCACAGAGATGCGCTGCCCATCCCGCAATACCTTGGCTTCCGGTGCGGCCAGCTTTTTTAAGGCAGCGAGGGCATCTTCTGCGCGCGATTCCTGGACGATGCCGAGGATGGCGTTGAGAATGACGATCAGCATGATCGCGCCTGCTTCGATGTAATCCCCAAGCAAGGCTGAGATAATCGAGGCAACAATCAGCAGGATGACGATGAAATTATTGAGCTGACCCCACAACATTTGCCAGAAGGTGGTCTTTTTCTTTTCAACCAGTTCGTTGAGACCATATTTTTCCTGGCGGGCCTTGACCTCTGCAGTTGTAAGACCAATTTCGACCCGGGTTTCCAACTGCTGCAGGACGGCATCAGAGCTCAGGGCATGCCACGAGACGACCGCTTCCTTCTGGTAATCCATAGTTTCGATTTGTTTAGATTTGCTCATTTACAAATTCTCTTTCTTAATAAAATTTGCATTAATTAAGCCCTGAATTTCCCAGGGCATTTTTGATGATTCAAACACCGTGCAATTATAGCTTAAAAATTTTAACTGCCCGAATTAATCGAAAGCAACAAGAGTGTGCTCCAGGGATGACTTTGGGGAAAGATGTTGCCAATCACCCCGCCTTACGCTACAATTCAGACATGAGTTGGGATATCTGTGGACACGATCATGCCATCCGGTTGCTCAAGGAGCATACCAACCCGGATAAGCTGCGCCACGCCTACCTGTTCAGCGGACCGCAGGGGATCGGGCGGCGCACACTGGCGCTGGAGTTCATAAAAGCGCTAAACTGCACACAACCCGAAGAACCCGGCGTGCCATGTGGAAAATGCGTGGTGTGCCAGCAAATTGCACGCATGAACTACGCCGACCTGGCGGTGGTGCAGGCGCTGGAGGGACATAAAGATATACGCATTGAACAGGTGCGCGAACTGCTGCGAACGATTAATCTCGCACCATACCAATCCAAATACCGCGTAGCCCTGTTCCTGGATTTTCAGAAGATCACCAGCGGGGCTGCCAATGCCCTGCTGAAGACGCTGGAAGAGCCGCCACCCAAAGCGTTACTTATTTTAACAACGGATGCACAGGAAAGCTTGCTGCCCACGATCGTATCGCGATGCGAGGTGGTGCGGTTGAGACCGCTGACGGTGGGAAAGGCGGAAAAGTACCTGGTGGAAGCAAAAGGTATTGCCCCGGTGGACGCGAGCCTGCTGGCGCATGTCACCTCAGGGCGAATCGGCGCCGCATTGAAGTTATATGAAGACCCGCAGGCATTAAAACTACGCGCACAACTCTTTGATGACCTGGCAGACCTTTTGGGGGCATCGCGGCGGACACGCTTTGCCTACATTGAAGGCCAAATGAAGCGCGGGAAAAGCGGGCGGGACAACATGGCCGAGATGATCAACATATGGCTGACCTTCTGGCGCGATGTGAACATCACTGCTACAGGGGCCAGCGTGCCGCTGGTCAACATCGACCAGGAAGCCCTGGTGCGCTCAACTGCCAGCCGGGTATCGCTGGCACAGACCCGCGAGATCATGGCGTCACTGGAAGAAGCACTGGGACAACTGGACGTATACGTGAACTCACGCCTCCTGGCGGAAAACCTCGTCCTGTTGTGGCCAAAGATCTGACACCCATTATTTAGCTGTTCTTACTGGCTGAAATATCCAACTGCTGGCGCAAGGCCTGTGCCAATTGCGAGAATTGAGGGGAATAGCGCATGCTTTCGGTGCGCGGGCGGGGAAGGTCGATGGAGAGATCCAGGCTGATGCGTGCCGGACGGCTGGTGAGCACCAGAACGCGGTCCGATAGGAAAACCGCCTCGGATATGGAGTGGGTGACCATGAGGATGGTCTTTTGGGTGGTCTGCCAGATGCGCAGCAATTCATTGCCCATCTTTTCGCGGGTCAGGGCATCCAATTGACCAAAAGGCTCGTCCAGGAGGAGAATCTCAGGGTCGTAGACCAGCGCGCGGGCAATCGAAACGCGCTGGGCCATGCCGCCGGAAAGTTCATGGGGATAGGAATCTTCAAAGCCCTGCAGGTCAACCATGGCGATCATGTCTTCAACGCGCTTTTTGACCTGGTCGGCGGGCAGGGATTCGAGCTCGAGGGGCAGGGAAATGTTGCGGCGGACCGTGCGCCAGGGCATGAGGTTCGGTTTCTGGAAGACCATGCCCACCCTGGGTTGGGGGGTTTGGGCAGTGTGGTCATAAATCGCAATGTCGCCGCTGGTGGGTTTTTCCAAACCCGCCAGGACGCGCAGGAGGGTGGTCTTGCCACCGCCCGAGGGTCCGATGATGCTGACAAAGGCATGGGCTTGCAGGCTGAACGAGATGTCGTCGAGCACCTCCAACGAGCCGTCTGATTCAATGAACGAAAGGCTCAGGTTGTTGACCTGCAAAACGGGATCACTGGATGAAGTCATTGCTGTAAGCCTGTGAAAAGTCGATCGACCTGGAGAGCAGGCCGATATCCAGCAAGAGCTGGTGCATGTTTGACCAACCTGTTTCAGAACTATAACCGGGTCGATCCACCTGCCAGAGGTCGATGGAAGCCTTCAGGATGGCAAGCTGGGTGTCCCTGTCCAAAGAAGCGAGGTTTTCAACATAGTCCTTGCTGATCTCGTAAGCCTGCTCGGGGGAGTTTTGGGTGAAGGTGATGCCTTTGAGCAGGGCGTTGACCATGCCCCGGACCAGGTGAGGCTCGGTTTTAATGGTGTTTTCACTCGTGACGAGACCATTACCAACCAGTTCGAGGTAATCCGACACCTTGATCAGATCGACGGTATAGCCCTGGGAAGCAAGAACGATCGGTTCGTTGGCAACATAGATCACAGCCGCGTCCACCTGTTTTGAGGCAAGTGCCTCCACCTGGGTATAGCCAATCGAGTTAAGGGTCAGGTCGGTTTCGGCAAGTTGGGCAACACTGCGCAGGGCTTCAAAACCAATGTAACTGGCACCATACAGTCCGGGGATGCCGATATCCTTGCCTTTCAGGTCGACTGGTTGGCGAATGCCCTTTTCGGCCAGAGCAGC
>CAYSZB010000057.1:0-5726 GCA_964435475.1 uncultured Anaerolineaceae bacterium
AACTGCTAATTATTATACATACAAACATCATCACTCCCAGGTACGGCTCTCATTGGGCAATTTTCATCTTGACAAGTTTCGTCAACTTGAATATACTTCAACGTGCATTGAACTATTATACATGCAAATGGATACTTTGAAAAATATTGCAGGAATCAAATAGAAGGTGGATCAGAATGTCACAAACTAGATCAAACCCACTCAGTTTTTTTGAAAAAACGCTGGTCTTATGGATCATCCTATGCATGGGTGCCGGGTTATTGCTCTCCAGGTTCTTCCCCACCATCGGTGAGACGATCAACTCGTGGCAGGTACGCGGCATCAGCATCCCTATCGGTTTTTGCCTGTTCCTGATGATGTACCCCGCCCTGCTCAACCTGCAGGTGTCTGAATTGAAAAAGTTGAGACGCCATCCCAAACCGATCTTCCTGACACTGCTTTCCAACTGGATCGTTGCCCCCCTCATTTCTCTTCTACTGGCAAAGATTTTCCTAAAGGGCAATGAACAATTGCTCGTAGCGTTCATTTTACTCGGCTCCAGTCCCTGCACCGCCATGGTGCTGGTTTGGGGCAGGCTGGCTGATGGCAACCAGGAACAGAATGTGGTCAACACCAGCCTGAACACCATCAGCGTGATGTTTCTCTATGCCCCTGTCGTCGCCCTGCTGACCGGTATCCAGGACATCCCCATCGACCGGGTGCAATTGGCGATTTCAGCGCTGGTGTTCATCGGTTTGCCCCTCGTTCTGGGCATTTTCAGCAAATGGCTGATCATCAGAACCAAAGGCGAGCAGTGGTTCCACGAGGTTTACCGCCCCCTGGTCGGCAAAATATCCATCCTTGCACTGCTATTGACCCTGGTGGTGCTGTTTTCACTTAATGGCAAGGTGCTAGTCAGCCATTTTGACCTCCTGGGGATCATCACAGTGCCCCTGCTGATCCATTTTGTCATCATCGTTGGCTACAACCTGCTGATGACCCGCATATTCAAACTCGCATATAAAGAAGCGATCATCACTGTGTTAATCGGCTCATCCAGCCACTTTGAGATCGCCATTGCTTCGGCTGTCTCGATCTATGGGGTTGGTTCAGTCGCTGCTTTGGGAACGACCATGGGTTTGTTCTGGGAAGTACCGATCATGTTGGGTCTGGTCGCATTTGGTAAGTATCTCAATAAAAAGAAATTCTGGCACATGCCTGCGAAGCAGGAACTGCCCGCAGCAGATGCCAACATTTAATATTAACAATTAGGAGTAATAAATGATCACAATTAAAGTATTAGGCAAAGGCTGTGCCAATTGCAAACGTCTGGAGCAGATCGTGCACCAGGTGATAGAGAAGGAAGCCCTCGAAGCCGAGGTCATCAAGGTGACCGATTTCGACGAGATCATGAACTATCAGATCCTGTCCACCCCCGGACTGGTGGTCAATGAAAAGGTCGTTTCCTATGGCCGCATCCCATCCGTAGAAGAAGTGACCACTTTCCTAAAAGCCGCCTGATCCAAGATCAATCTCAACTTCCTGCCAGGAATAATAAATGAACCCTGTCTTCACTTACATCATAATGTTGCTCAATGCCGGGCTGACCAGCCTGCTGGATTACCTGGCAGCACACGTCCTTCTCTGCCTCGTGCCGGCATTCCTGATTGCCGGTTTCTTAAGTTCCATGATCCCCAAGGAAGCCATCACCCACTACCTGGGACCCAAAGCATCCAAATGGATCAGCTACCCGGCTGCCGCCCTGGGCGGGTTCGTGCTGGCAGTCTGCTCCTGCACCATCCTGCCGCTTTTCGCCGGCATCTGGAAGCGCGGCGCTGGTCTTGGACCCGCCATCACCTTCCTGTTTGTCGGCCCCGCCATTAACATCCTGGCAATCACCTACACCGGTGCTGCCATCGGCTTTGACATTGCCATCGCCCGCCTGGTGCTCTCCATCGTCTTTGGTATACTGATCGGCCTGATCATGGCACGCATCTTCCGCAAGGAAGAAATCAAACGCGCCGAGGAAAACACTGCCAGTGGCTTGTTCGAAGGCAAAGCCAAAGTCAACCCTGCTGTGTGGGTACTTTTTGCCCTGCTGATCTCAACCTTGATCATCGGCACCCTGCAGGTGGGACTGTTCACCAATGTTTTCGCCACCATCCCCCTGGGCATTGACCCTGCCGGACCCTTCATGACCTTCCTGTCATCACTAAACCTCTCGCTGCAGGGTTTTGTACTGATCATCATGCTGGTAGTGATCGCCATCACCGCCTGGTTGGGATTTAACAAGATCCACGAAGGTTTTAATGGCTGGACTTATGCCGCCATCACCTTGATCATGCTGACCATCCTGATCGCATCCCCGGCTGTCCAGGCGGGTTCATCCGCTATCGGCCTCAATGGTCGCCTGATCGGTGAAGCCCTGGTGGTGCTCGCGATCGTCATCGTGGCTGCCAAAGCCTTCACCAAGGATGAGTTGACCGGGTGGATCTGGGAGACCTGGAAGTTCGTCAAGCAGATCTTCCTTATCCTGATCATCGGTGTTTTTGCCGCCGGCATGGTGCGCGTGATCTTCCCGGAGAACTGGATCCAGGCGATCGCCGGCACGAACACCATCTGGGCTAACCTGGTGGGTGTCATCTTTGGCGTGTTCATGTATTTCCCCACCCTGGTGGAAGTGCCCATCGCAAAAATGTTCCTCGACCTGGGCATGGCACGCGGTCCACTGCTGGCATACCTGCTGGCAGACCCCGAGCTCTCACTACAATCCATCCTGGTATTGAACAGGGTCATGGGCGGAAAGAAGACCGCAATTTATGTCTCGCTGGTCGCAATTTTGACCACTCTGGCAGGATATCTATTCGGTGTGGTCATCGCAGCGATTTAACTCGGCTTTATAATATACCTTTTCAAAGCAAAATCCCCGTGTTTCCACGGGGATTTTATGTTTTTGGCGTTCCCACCACTTTCTTTTTTCTGAATAATGTGAACAGCATCGCCCACGCAAGCTTGACAGCCATCATTCCGCAGTAGAACCAGTTGAAAAGAAAACAATAATCCATCGCTAGGTTTTTCTTGTAATACAGGTAGTATGAGCGGTGCCACTGGTAAACCCCAAAGTACGGCCTGACAGCCGACCCGCCTTCCCCGCCAATGTGCACCACCGTGCTTGTGGGGACATAATAGACCTTCCATCCTGCCTGCCTGGCCCTGAAACACAGGTCGCTGTCCTCCTGGAAGGCATAGAATTGCTCATCAAACAAGCCTATTTGCTCGATCACCTCACGCCGGATCAGCATGCAAGACCCTGAAACCGCCGGCACCTCAGCCACCTCGTCTTCAGGCAACCAGCGCATCAGGTAGCCGCCCAGTTTCCTGTTACCCGGGAACAAGCGCTCGAGGTGCAGAAAATAACCCAACACCTCCAGCGGCCTGGCTTCACCCCGCCGGCATTGCAGTTGCAGCGTGCCGTCCTGGTTGAGCACTTTGGGGGTAATGATGCCCGCCTGTGGATGATCTCGCATGAAATTCAAAAGTGGACCAAAAAGATCTTGTGTGAGCAGGGTGTCCGGGTTCAATGGTGCCAGATACTCTCCGCTGGTGGCTATCAGTGCCTGGTTGAGTGGTTTGGTGTAGCCTTCATTGCGGGTGTTCTGGATGAGCCTGACCCGTGGGAATTCATTTGCCAGCATTTGCAAAGTGCCATCATCCGAGGCATTGTCCACCACGATGATCTCGTAAGCCACCGGTGGTGGGAATTTGTTGATCGAGCCCAGGCAATCTCTCAGCCGCTGACAGGCGTTATAGGTCACAATGCAGATCGATAGGTCCATGCTGCTTATATCTTATCCTGTTTTCATATCCTGTGACAAACTTCTTTTGTGATCACCCTGGTTGGTTTCCCTTGATTAGCTCGATCGAAAAACCGGCATCGCGCAGCACACTTGAAACCAGGCGAGCATTCTCCACCGCCGCCGGGTTATCGCCATGAAGGCACAGGGTGTCCACCTGGTAATGTTCAATTCCTCCATCCACCTTTTCAACCCGGATGCCTTCCTGGGCCAGCTGCAGCGCATTCAGCATCACCTGCTGCGGATCTTCCAGCACAGCCCCGTTGATACTGCGAGATATCAGTGAGCCATCCGGCATATAAGCCCGATCGGGAAAGGCTTCACGGGCGACAAACAGCCCGGCATCCAAACCTGCTTCAATGGATCGCGACCCGGCTAGCCCGACGAGAACCAGGGAAGAGCTGAATCGTTTTATTGCCCTGGCGATCGCACCTGCCAGGCGGATATCGCGGGCAGCCTGGTTGTAGAGCGCACCATGCGGTTTGACATGCGTCAACACCGCACCCTCCGCCTGGCAAATGGCAGAAAGTGCCCCGACCTGGTAAAGGACGATGGCTTCCACCTCTTCAGGAGCCAGGTTCATCTCACGCCTGCCAAAACCTTCCAGGTCAGGGTAGGACGGGTGGGCTCCGATCGCCACCCCCGCCTGTTTTGCCAGGCGTACCGTCCTTGTCATGATCTGCGGGCTGCCGGCATGAAAACCGCAGGCAATGTTGGCAGAGGAAATATATGGCATGATCTCTTCATCATAACCCACCTGGTATTCACCCAATCCTTCGCCCATATCACAGTTCAGATCAATCTTCATAACAGCATCCAATCTTCAAGATCATCGTTAATACCAGTCTCAATTTCCCGCACAGCATCGGCAAGGGCTTGCTGCGCCTCTTCAAGTGTCACCTGCCTGAATTTTACCCTGCCCATACCCGGCTCACACTGCGCCACGAGGGGCAGGTCCGCTGTGCAGACTACCGCCACCTGGGTGTAGCCGCCTGTTGTCGGGTGGTCCGCCTGCATCACGATGGGCTGCCCATCCGCCGGCACCTGCACAGCACCTAAAACCATGCCCTGCGAAATAATATCCGCGCCTGCTATATGCGAAATGACCTCACCCCGCAAACGATATGCCATGCGGTCTGAATTGGGTGTGATGGTGTATGGCGTATTCCAGAAAGAGTGCAGTCCTCCTGGGGTAAAACGTTCATGATGCAACCCGCTGACTGCCCTGACTTCGACTGCATTACCGTATTTGGGCCGCATTTCCCGGGGTAAAAACCTTCCCACAAGACTATGCGCATCCCGAGCCTGACCAGCCAGGTGCAACCTGTCGCCAACCTGTAGAGCCCTCCCGAGACCCGCCGGGGCACAGGTGCTGGCAGAACCCATGATGTGCGGAAGGTCAAAGCCACCTGCCACGGCGAGGTAAACCCAGTTGCCGCCTGCCTGTTTGACCAATTGCAGCTGGTCCCCTGCCTGACAGGCGATCGCCGTCCACATCGGTTGGGCTGATCCATTGAGCTGGACGCGATAGCCAACCCCGGTCACCGCTACCAGGCAGCTGGTTTGGATGGTTAAAGTGGCAGAACTCATGCCCATCTCGATGACAGCTCTCCCGGGTGCATTTTTGACCAGGGCATTGGCAGCGTGATGCGCAAACCAGTCCATCGGACCGGAAGTGGGCACGCCGTAACGCTGGAAACCCCACCTGCCGCCGTCCTGCATGCTCATAAAGAGGCTGGCGTCCTTGATCTCGATCATGCCGCGTCTCCTGCCGGCACAAAGCGCACCCGGTCACCAGGCGAAAAGAGAAAAGGCGCTTCCCGGTTGGGATCAAACAACACCAGCGGGGTGCGCCCGATGATCTGCCAGCCGCCGGGGGATGCGATAGAATAA
>CAYSZB010000057.1:5826-14474 GCA_964435475.1 uncultured Anaerolineaceae bacterium
CACCAGCGGGGTGCGCCCGATGATCTGCCAGCCGCCGGGGGATGCGATAGAATAAATGCCGGTCTGGCTGCCAGCGATGCCGACCGACCCGGGTTTTATCCTTACCCGCGGGGATGCCAGCCGTGGTGTCGCCAGGCGCTCATCCATGCCGCTTAAATACACAAAACCCGGCATAAAGCCCATCATCGCCACCGTGTACTCCGCCCGGCTGTGGAGATTTATAACCTCTTCAGGTGTTAGATGATTGATGTTGGCAACCGTCTGCAAATCAATGCCATCCACGCCCCCATAAACCACCGGCACCTCGACCAGGCGGGGCTGCTGTGCCAGGTCCCAGGGGCAGATCGCCACGCTTAACCTTAGCCAGTCCAGCACCGCATGACAACCTGACACCAGCGGATCATAGATCACCACCAGGCTGCAATAAGCCGGGATAAATTCGATCACCCCGCCCGGTTTTTCCTTGTTCAACCAGGCTTCCAGTTGATAGACCCGTGCATTAAGCGTGGGGTCAATTCTGGTCCCCAGGCTGACCAGGATGGCGCCATCCCCATAGGGCATGATCTCAAGCTGGTCGGTAGTCATCTGGCGCTCAGCCCTCTTGCACCCATATCATCGCGCCCTGAGGGAGGTCCGGCAGGTGCAAACCATCCTTGTCCAGGCGTGCCTGGCACCCGTCAAATAACGACAGGTAAGTTTCACTAATCTCATGCGGGGTGTACAGTGGCACCAGTCCAATCTTGCGCGGTTTTTGAGAGCGGTTGGCACTGACCAGGATCCTTTCACCCGCCAATTCCCGTTGATAGATAAAAAAGTCCATCTCCCAGTACAAGATGCGGAAACTGCCATCCTTGAGGACCTCCGAGTGTTTCCGGAAATCGATCAGTTTCCGGTAAAAATCCCAAATCGGCTTGTTCCACTGACTTTCATCCCACTGCATGCAATTGCGCGAGCCAAAACCGGGCATGTCCATCAGGCCGATCTCATCACCGTAATACACACAGGGCACCCCGGGGAAGGTGAACTGGATGATGGCGGCCAGGCGGTGCAGGGCATCATTGCCTTTGACCGTCGTACGGATGCGCCCGGTGTCATGGCTGTCCAAAAGGTTGAACTGCTGGCAGGTGATCTGCCACGGCACAGATGCCATGTGCTCCTGCCAGGTCCTGACCAGCACTTCCGTCGGCCAGGGGCGATGCGAGGTAAATTTCCCCTCCCAGTTGAGGGCGTCCATATGCACCCCGGATAACCAGTTCCACAAGGGACCACTGAAGGCTGCATAATTCATCACCGCATCCCAACCATTACCTTGCAGTTGGGATGAAGCTTCATAAAAGTTCTCGCCAATCAAATAAGCCTGGGGGTTGACGCTTTTGACCGCCTGGCGGACGCCGGCGATCACCTCTTTGTCCAGAAGCTGCTCATTGCGCCTGCCCAGCATATTTGCCACATCCACCCGCCAGCCGTCGGCACTGAATGGCGGCTTAAGCCAGTGTTTGATGATGCTTTCCTCTCCCTTAAACATCCTTTGGCGCAGTTCCCGGCTGGCATAGTTCAGTTTGGGCACGCCCTTGTGGCCCATCCAGGATGCATAATCATCCGGGTGTTCATCAAAATAGAAGAAACCAGCTTCGAGGCTGTCCTTATCCTCACGGGCTTTCTGGAACCAGGGATGCATGTAACCGCAGTGGTTGGGCACGATATCCATCAAATAGTGCATCTTACGTTCATCAAGCCCTTGGCGCAGCTGGACCAGGGCTGCATTGCCGCCCAGAACCGGGTCCACGTTCAGGTAATCCAGGCCATCATAACGATGGTTGGAAATTGCGGTGAAAAGCGGGTTGAGATAAATGGCATTAACGCCCAACCTTTCCATGTGGTCAAGATGCTGGCAGATGCCCGGCAGATCGCCCCCATAAAAGGTCAGACCCCTGTCGCCCTCCGGGTTGGCTTGCCCCCAGGGCAGGGTTTGGCGGTACAGGTTCCTGAAGCTGACCAGCTCTGTTGGCGGGTCATTGCCCGGGTCTCCGTTGGCAAACCGGTCCGGGAAGACCTGGTAAAAGATCGCCTCGCGCAGCCAGTTGATGGGTTCCAGGCCGGCGATGATCTTGAAGTCAAACAAGTTAAAAGGCTCCTGGATGCTGACCCCCACCGCATTCATCCACCAGGCATGCCCCGTAGTCTGGATACCAAAGCGGTAACTCACCAGGGGCTGGTTGACCAGCAGGTCAGCCTGCCAGGTTTGCAGTCCCTGAACTGCCTCACCCCTGGCCATGGTCGTAAACTGCTGCTCGCCATCCGGCATCGTGCGCAGGATGACCTGCTCGATCGGCGCCTTCGCATCAACCTGCAAGCTGACCTTTATCACCTCCCCCAGCCTGGGGTATGGGTTGGAGAGGTATTCCCGGCTGCTACAGTGAGCAAGGGTGTTTGTCCAGGATGGTTTTCTCATTTACGTAATTCTCTTCTCATGGTTTTGCTAAAAGCTGAAGTCCATTTTAACTTAGTTTGCCTGTTTACGGCGATCTTCCCCTTTCACCAGTACTAGCATTTATAATTACCAAAAGATTAGTGGAGCTAAAGCATGGAAATTGAACGTATTCAAGCATATTACCAGGCGCGCGGGCTGCAGTGGGCAGGTGCCAAGGACGCCCTGTGGTTCTTCCTGTCCGAGGTGGGTGAACTGGCTGAGGCTTACCTTCAGGAGCACCCAGCGCAATTGACCGCTGAAGAGCATGACCTGCTGGAAGGTTTTACAAACCTGGGCTTGCAGGCGGATGAGATCGTCTCACGCGTCCCCGGCTGGATCCGCAACAATGACCGTCAGCGCAAGTCCAACATCGAAAAAGAAGTCGCCGATTGCAATATGATGTTATCCGTTTTCATGTACAGCCTTTCGGGCAAGACCCCTGATGAAGCCCTGGCAGCCAAGATGAAAGAAAAACTCGGCAGGGAGATCTGATGGCAGGCGATATGCAGGGAAAATTGCTGGATGTGATCGTGGTCGGCGCGGGACCCGCCGGCAGTATCGCCGCCTGGCACCTGGCCAAAGCAGGCCTGGATGTGCTGGTCATTGAAAAATACAGCCTGCCGCGGGTCAAGCCCTGTGCCGGAGGCTTGACCTACAAAGCCAGGCAGGCCATCCCCTTTGATGTCAGCCCGGCGATCAGCGTTGAAGCGACCGGCGGCATCCTGACCTATCACGGCAATCCCGTTCTGCAGGTTGACCTGCAAAAACCACTGGCCAGCCTGGTCAACCGCGCTGAATTTGACCATTTTTTGCTGAAACAGGCACAAAAAGCCGGTGTGAAGGCGCTGGAAAACACCCGCCTGCTTTCCCTCAGCCAGGATGATGCATCAGTTACAGTTGAAACCACCCAGGGCACATTTCAAGCCCGTTTTTTGGTTGGTGCTGACGGCATCAACAGCCAGGCCGCCAAACAACTTGGGCTTTTGGTTGATCGCCAGGTAGCTTACGCAGTCGAAGCGGAGCTGCAGGTGCCCATCGGGGTGCTCGGCAAGTTGGGTGGCCGGGTGGTCTTCGATTTTGGTGCCATCGATCATGGCTATGGCTGGGTCTTTCCCAAAAGTGATCACCTTTCGGTCGGGGTTTGCTGCGCCAGGGATGACAAGGCACCGGACCTGAAGGAAGCACTCAAAATATTCATCGCAACCCAGCCCATGTTAAAAACCCATAGAATGCTTTCCCTGCGCGGGTATCCCGGGCCACTGGGCGGCATTCCAACTGACCTGCACAAGGGCAGATGCCTGCTGGTGGGCGACGCCGCCAACCTGGCGGATGCCTGGATGGGCGAAGGCCTCCATTATGCCATCACCAGCGCACAGATCGCCGCTAAGAGCATCATCCAGGCCAGTCAATCTCCTGTAAGCGACCTGTCAGGATACTCGCAAAAGGTCAATGCAGAGATCGTTTCCCAACTCTATCATGCCAGGCGCCTTGCCCGCGTAATCTATAAAATGCCTGGCCTGGCCAATTTCCTTATCAAACGCAACCAGCAGCTGGTCGATATCACCTTCGGCGTGATCCGCGGCGATTTGACCTTTGAACAAGCCCACCTGGATATCAAAAAGCGCTGGTTTAGCATCCTGCTTTCTTCAATTTTCAAGAAACGGACCAAAAAATGATCACCTCACAAAACAAAAAACGCATCTTCATTTTCCTGGCCTTTGCCTTTGGCCTTGCCTGGGCTGCCGGGCTGGTCATCTACCTCACCGGCGGGATCGTCGACAGCCCGATGGTCATCCCGGCTTTGGGCATCAACCTGGCAGCGCTCCTGATGGCCACCGGCATGATGTGGGCACCAGCGTTAGCCAACATCCTGACCCGCCTGGTCACCCGTGAGGGCTGGCAGGACCTGTGGCTCAAGCCCAAATTCTCAAGCGGCAAGTTGTACTGGCTGATCGCCTGGTTTACCCCTGGTATTTTATGTATTGCCGGGGCGGTCGTCTTTTTCCTGTTATTTCCCCACCTGTTTGATGCAGATCTTTCAGGGCTGAAAGCGCAATTGGAAGCAACCGCCGCCCAATATGGCAGCACACAACCCCTGCCGGTCAATATGTGGACCATTGTTGCCCTGCAGGCTGTGCAGGCTTTATTGCTGGCACCGCTGTTGAATGCCCTTTTCACCTTTGGCGAAGAATTCGGCTGGCGGGCATACCTGTTGCAGAAATTAATGCCCCTGGGCGGCAAAAAAGCTGTCCTCATCCTTGGTGTCATCTGGGGTGTCTGGCACTGGCCGGTCATCCTGATGGGTTACAACTACGGCTTTGATTATCCCGGCGCACCCTGGTTGGGCTTGCTCGGCATGGCCTGGTTCACGATCATGTTGGGGATCATCATCAGCTGGCTCACCCTGCGTTCCGGCAGTGTCTGGCCGGCGGTCATCGCGCATGGGGCCGCCAATGGGATCGGCGCCATCGGCCTGATCGCCTTGAAAGGCCCTGCCAACACACTGCTGGGTCCCTCACCGGTGGGCATGATCGGCGGCATCTTCATTGCAATCGTGGCACTTAACCTGTTGGTCCTGCCTCATGCCCTGGAATTACCCCCCTCTAATGAAAGCGAAGACCCTGCGGTCAACCCGGCTTAAATCATCTCAAGACCAGGGCGTCTCGCGGTCTTCCTGCCAGCCCTGCACACCAATCAAGGGCACAAATACCACGCGACCCGCTTCCTCTTTCTCAAAGTTGTCGCCTGACCTGTGCCATACCTGCAGGGTTTGCAGGTGCTGCGGACCGACGGGGATAACCAGCCGGCCACCATCTGCCAGCTGATCCAGCAGTGCCTGGGGTGTTTCAGGCCCCGCCGCAGTCACCAAAATGGCGTCATAAGGGGCATGTTCCGGCCATCCCAGCGACCCATCGCCCACCTTGATCTCAAAATTACTGTACCCGGCATCGGTCAGCGCTTTTTCTGCCGCCAGCGCCAAATTGGGTAGGCGCTCAATGCTGTAAAGCATGCCTGCCAGTTCGCAGAGGATCGCCGCCTGGTAACCAGAGCCTGTCCCAACCTCCAGCACTCTTTCCATGCCTTCAAGGTGCAATAACTCGCTCATCAATGCCACAATGTACGGCTGTGAGATGGTCTGACCGGACCCGATGCTTAATGCACAGTCCTCATAGGCATAACCAGCCTTGTTTTTCGGAACAAAGAGGTGCCTGGGCACTTTCTGCATAGCCTCCAGCACCCGCGGGTCAGCGCCCCCCCGCATGCGGATCTGCCGCTCGACCATGAGCGCCCTTTCCTGGGCACGCTCATCCCGCAGATGGCTCATCCCGGCCTTCCATCAATCTCCTGGCGATCAGGCGGTCCACCTTGCCCATCGGGTAGGTCTGCAGGTCAGCCTTCCTTACCCAGAGGATCTCCTCATGGTGCAGCGGTTGCGGTTCGCTGCCATCCAGCAGGCTGCACAAAAAGGCATGCAGGGTGATCTTGAAGTGGGTGTAGGCATGGTTGTATACCCCAAATGGCTCACCCACCCTGAGCTGACAGCCCATTTCCTCCATGATCTCTCGCTCCAGGCAAGCCGCAAGGTCTGGGTCGCCGTCTTGCAGTTTGCCGCCCGGGAACTCCCACAGGTTGCCAAGCAGTCCATTGGCAGGACGCCTGGCGATCAACACCAGGTCATCACGCATAATCACCGCAGCAGTCACCGTAAAGTGAGGTACTTTGGGCTTGACCTTTTTAACCGGCACCAAGTCCTGGGTGCCATGCTGGCAGGCCTGGCACTCACTGCTGATCGGGCAAAGCAGGCAGCGCGGGTTGGAAGGCAGGCAGATCAGCGCTCCCAGGTCCATCAAGGCCTGGTTGAAGTCACCCGCTTTTCCTTCCGGCAATTGACCTTCTGCAAATTTCCGCAGAGCCTTTTCAGCAGGTGGTGTGCCCAATGGAATTTCCATGTTCAAACAACGGGCAAACACCCGTTTAATGTTGCCGTCCAATGCGATCTCGGTCTGCCCGAAGGCGATCGAGGCGATCGCCCCTGCGATGTAGTCCCCCACACCTGGCAGCTGCTTAAGGTCCGCCACAATGGAAGGGATCTGTCCGTTCAAGTCGCCCATGATGAGCTGCGCCGCCTTCCAGATGTTGCGTGCCCGGCTGTAATAGCCCAGCCCCTCCCAAGATGCCAGCACATCCTGCTCGCTGGAAGCTGACAGTGCAGGCAGGTCGGGGAAACGCGCCATCCAGCGCTCAAAATAAGGCAGCACTGTATCCACCTGGGTCTGCTGCAGCATGACTTCCGAGATCCAGGTGCGATATGGGCTGGGAAACGAACGCCAGGGTAAAACCCTGGCATTTTTTTGATACCAATCTAATAACTTAATGTGGATCATGGTCTGTTCAGAATTGGAAGGCACCTTTATCCTGGACGATCTTTTCCTCGAAATTATCGACAAAATCCAGCAGTGCGTCAGTCAGTTCGCGCCATTTATCAGTTTCGATGATCTTCCAGGCTGTATCAAAATCCGGCATCACCGCACTGACCAGGATCTGCGGGCGTTCTCCATAGATGGTCAGCCAGGCATCCTTCATCTCAACCCCCAGGTCGATCACCGCCGGCATGAAACTGCGCCCGATGAACTCAAAATATTCCTGTTCCCTGCCGCTGCGGATATCCCAGGTCATGATCAACTTAACGGTCATTTGAATCCTGCTTATTTTTCAGTGACGATCTTGCGATCCAGGACAATGACACTTGTCTCCTCCGGCAGCCCGGAAGCGCTGTTGGCTTTAAAGCTTTCCATCGTCTCAACACTGGTCAAGCCCATCTCTTTGAGGAACTTGGCCAACGGGTCCAGTTCCATTTTGCACTCCGGCACACCATAGTGCATCGGGATCACAATATTGGGTTCCAAAAGGCTGATCACCTCGGCTGCCTTGGCAGCGTTCAGGCTGCTGCCATCCCCCACCGGTACCAGGGCAATGTTGATCGACCCCAGGCCTTCCACATCCGCCTGGCTGGGCACCCGGGTCAGTTCTCCCAGGTGGGCTACGGTCAGGCTGCCGTAATCGATCAGGTAGAGCGTGTTATGCTGTTCTTCTTCCTTTTTCTTGTGCCCGTTGGTCTGGATGCCCGTGATGAAAACCCCACCCCGCTCATACTCACCCGGGCCCAAGATCAGGTAGGGATCCCCTTTGACCGCCTTGACATAATTATGCCCGGGCATATCGCAACTCACCGTGGCGATCTCGGCCTTTAATTTGATCGGTGAATAACCCACCACCTCGCTGTCAAATGGATCGGTCACAACAGATGCCATCCCGCGTTCCGTGATGCGAAAACAGGAGTGGCCATACCAGGTAATTTCCATAGAACCTCCAAAGTTAACCGGATTATACATTAACCCGGCATGTCTGAGCCACCTCGGTGGCAACAACCTTAGATTATATCAGTTGCACAGCCGAAAATCCTGTACAATATATAAGACTAAAAATTCATTTTTCGGAGGTACATAATGGATTCTGAGGCTTTAGTTCCTTTCCTGATCTGCCTGGGGGTTGGTATATTTATGGTCATTTTCATCCTGATAACCAGGGGCTTGCGGGTCATCACCGAATATGAACGGGGCGTCATCTTCACCCTCGGTAAATTCAGCGGCGTACGCAACCCGGGTCTGACCTTCATCGTCCCGATCATCCAGCGCATGCGCAAAGTCGACCTGCGCCTGAAGACTGCCGAGGTACCCCGCCAGGAAGTGATGACCAAGGACAATATCCCCATGCTGGTCAACGCCGTGGTCTACTTTAAAGTGATCGACCCGGAAGCGGTCATCATCAAGATCGAGGATTACGTTTTCGCCATCCGCCAGTACACCCAGGCGGCTTTGCGGGATGTCATCGGCAACAATGAAATGGACTCGGTACTGACCGAAAGGCTGCAGATCGCCGAAGCGATCAAGGAGATCGTCGATAACGAAACCAGCGACTGGGGCGTGGATATTGAATCGATCAAGATCCAGGAACTGGAGTTGCCCGCTGAGATGAAAAGGGCCATGGCGCGCCAGGCTGAAGCTGAACGCGAACGCCGTGCCACGATCATCGCCTCACAGGGCGAACTTGCCGCTGCCGAGAACCTGCGCGATGCCGCTGAAAAACTGTCCGCCACCCCGGGTGCCCTGCACCTGCG
>CAYSZB010000058.1:0-14414 GCA_964435475.1 uncultured Anaerolineaceae bacterium
GGATATCCTGCAAACCCAGCCAATCCAACTTTTCAGCCACGATGGCATCGTCCTCGGGAGTAAGCCTGCGGAAAATAGCAGGGTGTGATACCCTGCCCATGCGCACGACTTCCCAGACACTGACCGGGAAGCTCATGTCATCCACCTGCAACTGCGGCACATAACCGATATGTCTCCGACCAGCCTGTGCGGATTCCCCCATCACTTTAACTTCACCCTTGTTGGGCTTGATCAGCCCGAGGATGACTTTGAGCAATGTGGTCTTTCCCCCGCCATTCGGTCCGATCATGCCGACAAAATCGCCCTGCAACATTTCGAAGTTCACATCTTCAAGGATGGTCTCTTCGTCGTAACCGGCATAGACCGAGCGAAGCGAGATCACTGTATCATCTTTTTTCATCATTCATCTTCCGATCATTGTCCTTTAGCGCCATTCAAAGACACTGCAATTTCACTGGCAATATAATTCATATTGCTCAACCAATCCTTTGCCAGTGGGTCGAGTATCACCACTTTTGCCCCTATCTGGTCCGCCAGTATCGCGGCATCGCGGGTCGAAAAAGCCTGCTGGGCAAATATCACCCTGAGGTTATATTCATCCGCCAGGTCAATAATACGCGAAAGTTCTCCTGCCCCGGGCTCCTGCCCTTCGACCTGCACCGCGATCATTTGCAGCCCATAATCCCGCGCAAGATACGCATAGGATGGGTGCACTGTTAAAAATGTTCTTGAGTTTAGACTGTCAAATTGCTGCCTGATCGCACCATCCAGTTGCTCAATCTCCTTGATGAAGATGTCCAGTCCTTCAAGGTAAGTTCCTTTATTGTCCGGGTCAAGCCTGATCAATGTGTCAGCGATGGTCCCCGCCTGCAATTTCACAAGGCTGGGAGAAAGCCAGGTATGCGGATCCTTACCATGGCCATTTTCTTCATCCAAAAAATCAATCCCGCTTGCTGTATCCACGATCTGCATCTGGGGGTTGGCGGCGGCGAATTTCCCTAGCCAGGCATCCTCAAATTCGACCCCATTGGCAAAATATGCTTGCGATTTGGCAATAGCCTGCATCTGCCTGGGCGTTGGTTCGTAAGAATGCGGGTCATCACCCGCTCCCACCAGGATATTGACCTCGACGAGCTCTCCTGCAATACGCTCAACGAAGTAAGCCTGGGGAGGAATGCTGACACTGACCTGCATTTTTGGGGTTTGTTGGGTTTGATCATTTATCGGAACACAGGCGGTCGAAAAAATAAGTAAACCGATCATGCCAATGAGGGTGATTTTTGTTGAGTATCTCATTTTACCTTCTGACACTCTGAGCAGAGCCCATAAAGTTGGAGTAAATGCTTTTGGACGATGAAGCCCGTCTCTTCCTGCACCTTCTTGACCATCAGGTTAATATCCTCATATCCCTCAAACTCAATGGTGCGTTCACACTTCGAGCACACAATGTGGTGCCTGTGACCCACTGGCGCAAGCATGTAGCTGTTGCAACTGGCGTCTGAATGTACCAGGACGATCATACCAAGACCTGCCAGAACTTCAAGCGTACGGTAAATACTGGCAACGCTTAACATATGTCCGTCTATTTTCGCCTGCCTGTAGATCTCGTTGGGCGACACTGGCACCTGGGAATGTTCAAGGATACCCATCACAACACCCCTCGGACGTGACACCCTGAAACCTGCTTCTGTTAACTTTTCCTGCCAATCCATAGCGCTCCAATTATTGATAAAGTTTCTCAATAAGAAGAGGAAGTGTACTATTGTCAGCACAGCCTGTCAATCTTGGCTGGGTATCGTTGTATAAACCTTTTATCAGAAAAGATTAAAATTGCAAATTCCTGCCAATCTAGTCTGATATAATCATGCGGTCAAAAATAAATCATTCAAGGCAGGTTCAAAACCTGTCAGAAGGAAAATTATGAAGAATTCTAATATTGATTTTGTCCAGGATGACCTGGTTGTCGTTTTGGATTACACGTTAATTGTGGATAGTGAAGAGGTTGATGCGGGCATTTTGCCTTACCTTCATGGTCACAATAACATAATTCCCGGGTTGGAAAATGCTTTGAACGGCATGAAAATTGGCGAAACCAAAGAAGTTTTTGTCAAAGCGGCTGACGCCTACGGTGAGTATGATGAAGAGGCTGTGCTGAATATCAACCGCGATTCCTTCCCCCAGGATTTCGAGATTAAATTGGGTCATCCCCTGCGCGTGAGGGACGACCAGGGGCATGTCTTCAGCGGCACCATCACAGCCCTTGCCCAGGACACCATCGAGTTGGACCTGAACCACCCGATGGCAGGAAAGGACCTGCACTTCAAAGCCACCATTACCGACATTCGTGAAGCAACTGCAGAAGAAATAGCCCACGGTCATATTGCCAGCGATTGTTCAAGCTGTGGCTCAGATGGTTGCAGCAGCGGTTGCTGCGGTTAATTTTGCTTTTCTTTAAAACCAGACAACAGGTATTTATTCAATACCTGTTGTTTTTTTAATTCAATAAAGATTTTCCTATTTAACCAGTAATTCGGCGATTTTGACGATTACATCCACCCCTTTTTCCAGTGCGAAAACCGGGATGAACTCGTATTTCCCGTGGGCATAATGACCCCCGGTGAAAATGTTCGGTGTTGGTAATCCCATATAAGATAATCGACTGCCATCCGTCCCACCCCTGATCGGTTCATAAATGACTTTGATGCCCAATTCGTTCATCGCATCCTCGGCAACTTTAATAATCTCGGGATGGGGCTGAACCATTTCTTTCATGTTAAAATATTGGTCCTCAATCTCGACCTTGACAGTTCCAGCACCATACTTGTTGTTAATGAAGTCTGCTGCCTGCTGCATGGCAACCTTTTTTGCCTCAAATTTTGCCCTGTCATGGTCGCGGATGATGAATTCAACCTTTGCCTCTTCAACGGTCCCATTGAATTGATAGATATGGATAAAACCTTCATATTTATCTGTGAATTCAGGTCGCTCATTCACTGCCAACAGGCTGTTGTATTCCATGCCAACCAGGATGGCATTCAGCATCTTGTCTTTTGCTTTGCCCGGGTGGACGTTGCGTCCATTGATCGTCAGCGTGGCACTGGCGGCATTGAAGTTCTCAAACTGCAGCTCGCCAACCTCGCCGCCATCCAGGGTATAGGCAAAGTCCGCCCCGAATTTCGCAACATCAAAATGATCCACCCCATGACCCACCTCCTCGTCAGGCGTGAACCCGACCTTGATCGCGCCGTGCTTGATCTGTGGATTGGCGATCAATACAGACAGGGCTGTCATGATCTGGGCAATGCCCGCCTTGTCATCCGCACCCAGCAGTGTAGTGCCATCAGTGGTAATCAATGTCTCACCGACATATTTCTTTAGGTCCGGGAATTGCTCGGGAGATAAAATGATGTTTTTAGCCTGGTTCAGTATGATCGGACCACCGTCATATCCTTCAATAAACTGCGGGTTGACATCTTTGCCGGAAAGGTCGGGGCTGGTGTCCATATGCGCCAGGAAACCCACCACCGGCACTTGCTTGTCAATGTTCGCCGGCAGTGTCCCCATCACATACCCGTATTCATCCAGTGAGACATCCACCAACCCCAGGTTTAGCAATTCTTCTTTTAACAACTTAGCCAGGTCAAGTTGTTTCAAGGTGGAAGGGAATGTATCTGATCCCCTGGCAGATTCTGTGTCAATCCTGATGTAATGCTTAAATCGTTCAACTACTTCAGACATGTTCTCTCCTCTGGTTAACAAAATGCTTTGTTTTATGATTTTTGATTTTATCATGCCTTCCGACTTGACATTCACAGGCTCAAAGTAATTGATTTTTCCGTCTTCTGAGTGGTAAGATTGATTTGGAAAATCCTGGCATCCACTGAAAAAATGATAAAAACTCACACAAAGGCAAAATTATGGATTTGGATACTGGTTGGCATGACTGTCTCCTTCCTGGTCATCCTTGCAACTTTTCAACTTTTCAGCAGGCAAAATAAGCCGGTCGTTTCATCAATCCCTCTCGAACTGGGTTACCAAGCAGGTTATGAAGTTATTCGTCAATACCCGCATGATCCACAGGCTTTCACCCAGGGTCTGCTTTACCATGATGGCTACCTCTATGAAAGTACCGGTTTGAGGGGTCATTCTTCCCTGCGCAAGGTCGAACTTGAAACGGGCATTGTCCTGCAAGAATTCGCTCTCGAACCCACCTTTTTTGCTGAAGGGCTGACCCTGTGGCAGGAGGAATTGATCCAATTGACCTGGCAGGATCATACAGGTTTCGTCTATGACCTCAGCAATTTTTCCCTGCTGGATACTTTTTCTTACACTGGCGAAGGTTGGGGACTAACGAATGATGGTACCAACCTGGTCATGAGTGATGGCACATCAATCCTGTACTTCCTGAACCCGGAAGATTTCCTGGTTACCCGGTCTGTCAATGTCACCGACCAGGGGGTTGCCATCGAGCGCATCAACGAGTTGGAGTTCATCCGTGGTGAGGTATTTGCCAATATCTGGCAGACCAACAACATTGCCCGCATTGACCCGGCAACAGGGGTAATATCAGGATGGATCAACCTGGAGGGTTTGTTACCGGGTAATGTTCCGCGCAACTCTGTGGATGTGCTGAATGGTATTGCCTACGATCCGCACGCCGACCGCCTGTTCGTGACTGGCAAGTTATGGCCTTACCTGTTTGAGATCCGCCTGGTTTCTTTGCCAGCCTATCCGTAATTCCAGTTATTTTAAATTGACGTAGAGCATAGAAAAAGATACACTTTGATCATGCAAACCCGGCAAAATAAACGATGGGATCCTCTTTCGGCGCTTTTATTGGTTGGCGCGTTGTTGATCCTGGCCCTGCGCCTGGTAGCCACCGATTGGACAGACAACCTCGACCTGTTTGTCTACCTGACCCTGTTTGCTGCTGTGGCAGGCATTTGCTTTGGCATAAGCAGGTTCTCAGGGCTTGTAGTTAGCCTGTTCGGAAGTCTTTACGGTATTTTCTTCATCGTCTGGACATATGGCATTACGCTTAATCGCGACCTTACCTGGTACGACCGCGTGATAAATATCATGGGGTTGCGCTTAAATATCGCCATCGAACAATATGCCACCAATATCATGGTCACCGACCCCATCCTGTTCCTCGCAGTGTTGGCAATCCTGTTTTGGATCATCACTTTTGCCTCCGGTTTTGTATTGACACGCAAGGGAAAGGGATGGCTTGCCATTTTACCCCCAGGCGTGGCATTGATGATCATCAGTTATTATGATCTCACCAACAGCGCAACCCCCCGTTATATTTTCTTTTTTATTCTCTTCACCTTGTTGTTGATCGGCAGGACCACATTAATACAGAACATTGATACCTGGAAGAAACAAAAGATAAGCCCGACTCCCAAGATCCAGGCTGACATGCGCCGGAATATGATCATCTTTATTGTCATCGTTTTAACCATATCCTGGATGATCCCCCTCACCAAAACCCAAACCCAACGCTACTCCGAATTCTGGACCAACCTGACCAAACCCTGGCAAAAGGTGACTGATAAGATCGCTGATGCCCTGGAACCATTGCGTAATTCAGCCATCGGCGCTGAAGGCAGTTTCGATGCCACTTTAAGCCTGGGCACCAGCACAACGCTTGGCGGAGCCACATTATTCACTGTTACCCCGGATGGCAGTCCAACCCCGGGGCTAAATCTTTACTGGAAAGTCCGTTCATACAACCTCTACAATGACGACATGTGGATGACAAGCAATGATTACGATTATGTGGAATTCTTTCCCCAAAGATTTAAGTTGGATTCCCCTGTTTGGTTATTGAGAGAAGAACACAGCTATTCATTCTTCATGAACACCAACCAGGCGGGAAATTTTTACTATGTCAATTCTCCCGCCTGGGTCAGCCGCCAGGTCGAATTTGTGGTTCAGACCCTACCCGATGGTAAACAGGATGTCATCGCTGCCTTTGGCAACCCGTTATTGCAATCCGGCGAGACCTATGAAGTCCAGGCACGCATTCCAAACCCCACCATCTCCGAATTGCGCTCTGTCGAACCGGTCTATCCAACCTGGATGGAACGCTACACCCAGCTACCGGAAAATTTCCCTGCTGCCATTAAAGACCTGGCCCTTCAACTTACAGCCGACCTGGATAATCCATATGACAAAACACAGGCAATCACCCAATATCTGCGCGACAATATCACCTATGCTTCTTCGGTAGGCACCATTCCATTAAATGTGGATCCCATTGAGTGGTTCTTGTTTGAAAAGAAATCCGGTTTTTGCAACTTCTATGCAACCGCTGAAGTCTTAATGCTGCGCTCGATCGGCATCCCTGCCCGTGTAGCTGTCGGATATGCCCAGGGCGAATACGACCCGGAGGAAGGGGAGTTTTCTGTAAGGCAGAAGGATAAGCACGCCTGGCCTGAAGTCTACTTTAACCAGTATGGCTGGATCGAATTTGAACCGACGGTGAGCATAGATTCGATCATCCGTCCACTTGGGACGCTCCCTGAAATTGACAGCACCTCTGAGCCCTTGATCACACCAGAGCTCGAACCGGAAGAGACACCCGTCCCAACGCCTGCGCCTACCACCACATCAACAGAAACGGTGACTTTTATCCCAGCCGAACCTGAAGAGAAGACCTGGGTGCTGTGGATTTTCTGGTTTGGTTTGTTGCTGGCAGTGACAGGTCTGTCACTGCTTGTATGGAGATTGTCGACACCACAAGCCGATCAGGTGACCTTGGTCGAAAGGATTAAAACCCTGTTTGAACGTTCGCACTCGTCAATGCCTGGGTGGTTACATGCTTGTGTTGAACGGCATTCATCTACGCCATTTTCCCGGGCATATTCTGCGATGGAAAAGGGTCTCAGGTTGCTTGGAAATCCTGCGGAGCCCAGCAGAACACCGGCCGAAGTAGGACAGAAGATCGTAGTTCATATGCCTGAGATGAAAGACAAGATCGCCATACTGGTAGAGGAATACGAAAAGGAACAGTTCAGCCCCCATGCAAGCGATCTAAAAAAGGCCAGGGAAGCAAGCTTGCAGATAAAAAAGACTGCCCAATACTTACGCCTGATCAATTTGTTCAAGAAAAAAGACAAATAAATCCGGCAATCGCAGTGAACAACTTCTTTAAACCTGAGAAATGTGGTTCTTAATTGCCTCAAGGCGGGCTTCTTTCAATCCCGGCATGGCATCCAGAACATAAAATGGTCCAACGCCTTCCATGACGAATGAAGCAGTCACATTACCACAAAGCGTGGCGAAAATTGGATCATATGACTTGCGGTAATTGACCAAAAATGCCCCCCCAAAAGCGTCCGCCGCTCCGGTGGGGTCAACAACCGGTACTGTATACATTGGGATGGCAAATTTTTTCCGGGTGATCCCATCAAAAAGATATTGTCCGCCATCTTTCATGCGGATCAACACAAATTCCGGTCCATATCTCGAGATCGTCTCTGCCATTTCCCACAGGTCTGCTTTGCGCCCCAGGAAAAGCCGTCTGAGATCTTCCTCACTGGTCATGAATGCAGCCAGGTCGGATACCAACCCGGGGATCATTTCCCAGTAAGCCGGGTCCATGTATTCCGAACATGCGGTCATTGTGACTGTCTGGACTGTGCCCCGTTTTAATGCGTTGGGCAGTACCTGGTGCGTGACCAGATCCACCGGGCAGATGTGGGCGGCATGGATGTTCAGGAAGTTGGGTGGAATGTCAGATATCCCAATACTTTTCTGATCAAACTGGTCAACCTTGCCAGCCACACCCGGTTTCTTGCCATAATTTAACAAGAAATTGGAGAATGGCAGACCCCGGGTGGCAAATTGTGTGATCGGAGAATCATACACAGGTGTCTGCGGATCGGCATATGCCACGAACCAGCGCATGTCAAAAATCTCATGGGAAAGCTTTACCCCATCCAGCGAAAAGCCGATCTCCTTTAACAGGTCGAGCCAATGACACGGGAAATCAGGGCTGACCTTGGCGATCAACCCGGCCGTTTCGCCCCAAAAAGCCATTCCTGCCGCGGCATACGGTATGCCACCACCGAGAATATCAATGCTTGGCTTTCCCTTGAGAGGGATGATCGAGTCGCGTTGGATCCGCCCTGCGATAACGTAATCGAATACCTGGCCCCGATCGCCTGCCATTATTCCTATTTACTTGCTGACCATAGTCATTTCAAGCAGGCGTTTATGGTATGTCTCAAGGTCCTCAACGGCTGTCGGGTAACTCATCTTGAGACCCTTTAACGCATCAACCAGGATTGAAGCGATCGCCAGGTTGCGGTACCACTTGCGGTTTGAAGGAATGACAAACCAGGGGGCATGTTCCGTGCTGGTTTTATTAAGCACATCTTCATAAGCCTTGGTGTATTGCTCCCAGTATTGTCTCTCTTCGAGGTCTCCCGGGTTGAACTTCCAGTTCTTTTCGGGTGTTTCAACCCTCGCCAGGAAACGCTTAGCTTGCTCTTCAAGGTTGATGTGCAGGAAAAACTTCAAAATCAGTGTACCTTCTTCAGCCAACAATCGTTCAAAACTGTTGATCTGCTCATAGCGCTTTTTCCAGACTTCTGCAGGGACCATATCGTGCACCCTGACGACCAGGACATCTTCATATTGAGAGCGGTTAAAAATGACGATTTCGCCTTTCCCCGGCGTCTTCTGGTGCACCCGCCAGAGGTAATCATGTGCCAGTTCGAGTGATGTCGGCACTTTGAAAGATGTCACCTTGACACCCTGTGGGTTAACGCCTTCAAAGACATGCCGGATGACGCCATCCTTGCCACTGGTATCCATGCCCTGGAGAATGACCAGAACCCTGCGCTTGCCTTCAGCATACAACATTTCCTGCAGTTTCTCAAGGTCCTTGTTCAATTCCTTCAGCTTTTTCTTCCCTTTATCTTTTTCCCCATCATACACGCTGGTATCTTCGGGATCATAATCAGATAACTTGATGCCGCCTTTGGTTGGTACTCGGTATGTTTTCATTTTTCGCCACCTTCCTTTAAATTTCATATTGGTAAAGCAATTATAAAGGCTTTTAAATGCAGGAAGGGTCTTTATGCAAGACCCTTCCTGTAGTTTCCCTTGAGGGATTATTTGTTTTTACTTTCAATGACCTTGATGTTCTTGGGCTTGATTTCAATGCGCTTGGGCTTGACTTCTTCCTTCTTGGGTAAGTGCAACATCAGGATGCCATTTTCGCTTTCTGCGGTGATCTTGCCCGAGTCGATCGAGCCTGGCATGGTGATGCTTCGACAGAAAGAACCTTCCCGCAGCTCATGCATGTGGTAGCGACCTTCTTCCTTTTGCTCTTTTTCTTCCTTCACCTCGCCCTGGATGGTGAGTGTGTTATCGGAGAATGTGATCTCGACCTTTTCCGGGTCAAAACCTGCCACAGATGCCTTGACCAGGAATTCATCTTCCTTTTCGATCACATCAAGCGGCAGTGAATAGCGAAGACCCTCATTCCACTCAGGTGTAGCCTCACCCAAAGAACGATCCATCAACCGGTCCAAAGCCCGGCTCATTGAATAAAACTCCCTAAAGGGATCACGACGTATTAAATTGCCCATCATGTACCTCCTTTTAATAATAAGGTTATTATTTATGGTCTTAATATAAACAGGTTTTGTTAGAGAAAAATAAGTAGGATATAAATTTTTTGTAAGAAAGAAATCATGATAAAGGTATAATTTCCTCAATCAAATTCTTAAATGGAGCTAACATCCATGGCACAGCAAGTTCAATGCCCTCAATGCGGGGGGTATAAAGTTGTGGAAACCAACGTAATTAAAACCAAGCAAAAGATAGTTCATGAGATTCCCTTTGAAAAACGTAAAAAAGAAGCCATCACCTCAGCGGTTATTCTTATACCACTCGGCATATTTTTAATGATTGTGAGTTTTTCCGGCCTTGGTCCAGGTGGGCTTGTCTTCATCCTGATCCTTCTACCCATGGTCATCATTCCATTTATTGCATTGTTGCAATTGCCAAAAGCGAAAAAAGAAGGAGTATTTCGCACTCACCCAATTATCGAGAAGGTGGAAAGCATTGAATACTTGTGCAATATTTGCGGTAAACGTTGGAATTGGTACCCAGGGAAACCTGTGCCTTCAATCCCCACCAGGCCTGACCTTTTGGTAAAAGCGGAATCCCAACCATGGACATGCCCTGCCTGTACCCAGCCAAATGCTGGTTCGATAAAGTATTGCTTTTTTTGTGGATGCAAAAAGCCTTAAAATAAATTCTGGGATTAGAAAAAGCATGAACTTACGACACTTATCAAAGGTTGATTCCAATCCCGATATCACCGCCTGGCTTCGTCACATTAAAGGCGAAACTATCCAGCCCGTCGCCCCTCTGGCCGAATTCATCATTGACGAACAGGTGATCAAGGTCATACTTAAGGAGCTGGTGGGCAGGCAGTGGGTAAACTTTGGTACTGACCGCGACTCGCAAAAAGCCTACCTCGAAAACCTGATCGCCTTCTGGCACTTTATGGGATATGACTACCTCCGTTTTGAAAGCGGTCTGAGTTTCGCTTCCCACTCGCTTGCTGCCCAAAACACCGCAACAGGCATGCAAGCTGAGCGCAATTGGGCTGATGAGCATCGTGCGACTATCAATTCACTTGATGAATTGGCATCTTTCCCATTTCCTAATGTCGCCTCTTTCGACTTCTTTCCATTCGAATACCTGGATGCCAACTTGCCCGAAGGCATGGGGCTTATGCTCTCCCATGGGGGCGGTTTCCTCGAGAACCTCACCTGGATGCTCTCCATGGAAGGTCTGTGTATCAACCTGTACGACCAGCCGGATCTCGTAACCGCCTTAATGGAACGCATTGGTGATCTCCAAATGGACTTTTACCGCCAGATCATCACACTGGACCACCTGGTCGCCCTTTTTCCTGGTGATGACATGGGGTTTCGTTCAGGCACATTCATTAAACCCGACGCCATGCGGCAGTTCATCCTGCCCTGGCATAAAAAACTGTCTACCCTGGCACACCAGCATGGCAAGCTTTATTTCCTGCATGCCTGCGGGAACCTTAAAAAGATCATGGATGACCTGATCGATGACGTTAAGATCGATGGTCGCCATTCCTACGAAGATGCCATCATGCCAGTTGAGGATTTCTATGACATCTATGGGCAGCGTATCGCGGTCCTCGGTGGCATTGATATTGATTTCCTTGCTACATCAACACCGGATGCGATCCGTACCCGCACCCGTCATCACCTCGAGCATTGCAACCGCGGTCGTTTTGCCATCGGCTCAGGCAACTCCATCCCCGATTACATCCCCGTGGAAAATTACCTGGCAATGGTCGATGAAGGCTTGTATGTGCGCGCCAATCATTGATGACATTAATTCTGACTTACGATCCAACCCTGATTACACAGACCGTTGAGTGTTAATTATGACCGAAAAAGTGATCTCTTACCAACCCCTCCCAAGTTCAGAAGTAATCAAGGCAATTGAACGCCAAAAGCCTTCCCGTATCCCCCTGGTGATGGCAAAATGGTGGGGGGAAGGCTTTGAAGACCTGCATGGTGCAGCTCTGCGCCAATTTGACCGTTACCCAGAGGATGCCGTGCTTTCCCTGGTCTCCCTGTTTGACTTTCAAAACATGGGCTTGCCATGGGAGATCTCAGAGCAAGGCTCCCTGGATCAGCGCGTGATCCTTGATGATTGGGCCAAACTGGACGACTTCATCGCTCGTTTCCCCGATCCCGCCCATGATCCTCAATTTGAATACATCTCCATAGCCCGCGAAAAAGCCCACCGCGAGGATCGCTATTTCCTGTTTGGTTGGTGGCGTCTATTTTTCGAATGTCCGTGGCAAATCAGGGGCATGACAAATATCCTTACCGATTACTACACCCATCCCCTGGAAATGCTCAAACTGCATCAAGCACTGTGTGATCTTTACCTGTCCTACCTGGACTTCGCGATCCACAATTTTCATCCGCACGCTTTCTGGACCAGTGACGACCTGGGTCACCAGAAGGCTCTCTTCGTCAGCCCCAAAACCTTCCGCACTTTTATGAGCCCCTACTATTCATTGATTGGCAGGTTGTTGCAAAAGCATCACATCCATTGGTGGTTGCATAGTTGTGGCAATAATACCTCCATACTGGGGGACCTTGCCCAGGTTGGTGTGACCGTCTTCCATCCGGTGCAAAAACACACCATGGATGAGATTGCCGTTGCCCGGGAGTTTGGCGATCAAATGACCTTCCTGGTGGGCTTCGACGTCCAGGACATCCTGCAAAATGCCACCCCGATGCAGGTTCGCCAGGAAGTGCGCCACCTGGTGGACACATTTAATCACCCGGATGGTGGTATGTGCCTCGCGGCGGGTAATGGCATCCTCCCGGGTACCCCCTTGGAAAACGTGGAAGCATTTTTGAATGAAGTATTGGTGTATGGCCAGGAAGTGTTTGGCGCGGCTTAAGAAGTTATCTCTTCCAAAGCAATCGCCCGCATGAAAACATCCCCATAATCTTTGCTGCCCGCCAGTTCCAGGTATTGGACATGCCCGCCCAGCCGTTCTGCAATCCTTCTTTGCTGCTGTGAAATAAGCATCATCCTTGCCCCGCTGCCTGCAGCGTTGCCGACTTGTTGGAACTTTTCCATTGTTATCCGTGGGAACATGCCAATACTTACTGCGTTGCCGATATCCAGGTAGGTACCGAACGCCCCCGCCACCAAAAATTTCGCAATATCGTCAATATCAATTCCGGCGGTCCTGATCAATATCTCCACCCCGGAACGGATGGCAGCTTTTGCCAGTTGGATCTCATTCACATCAGGGCGATCAACCGTGATCTCCCGCCCGTGCCCGCTCTGGTCTGCTGACACCAAAACATACCTTGCCTTGCCGTTTTCAATTAGCAAACGCTGATCACCTGTCTTGAAAGCGCCTCTTTTATCAACAATTCCCGCTTTGCGTAGTTCAGCCACCACATCCAGGATGCCCGAGCCGCAGATCCCGATCGCCGCTTTTTTGCCAATGGTCAGCACCTGGTTCTTTCCGTCGCTGATCTTAAAGCGTTCTATCGCCCCCGGGATAGCCCGCATGCCATGCCGGATGTGCGCGCCTTCAAATGCCGGCCCCGATGCACACGAGCAAGCCCAGTGTTTTCCCTGGTGCACCAGGCTGATCTCGGTGTTTGTGCCTATATCCAATGCGATCACTGTTTGCTTCATTTCATAAGCCTGGGTTGCCAGCAGCATGGCGATATGATCCCCACCCACAAACCCGGCAATGTTGGGTGGTAAGTAGACCTCAGCCTCCGGGTTAAGCTTTAAACCAATGGAGTCTGCCGGAAAACGCATCGCCTCAATCTGCCCCGGGCTGTAAGGCACAACCCCCAGCGAGTGCACCGGTATCCCCACCAGCAGGTGGTGCATAACCGTATTCCCTACCATCACGCCATCCACAACCTGCTCTGTGGTAACCCCTGCCTTCTCACATAAGTCAAGCAACAGCTTGTTTATGCTATCCACCAGGCATCGCTGCAACTCATCGCGCCCATTTTCATGCTGGTCCGCATACAGGATCCGGCTGATCACATCCTCGCCATAGGCGATCTGCGGGTTGGTCACCCCACCGGATGCCAGGGTTATGCCATTCTGCAGGTCCACCAGGAACCCAGCGATCTTGGTGGTGCCAATATCCACCGCCAGGCCGCATGCCCCCGGTTGTGACATGAATTCATTGTCGACCCCCACCCGCAGCTCCCGCCCTTCCAGTTGCAAGCGCTGCAGGGTTGCCAGCGTTTCAGGCGGGAACTGCACCCTGCAGTCACTGAGCGCCAGGGTCTGGCATGCCAATCGAGTGCCTGCCTTTATTTCCTGTTCTCCCAACAGCGCTCGCTCCTCCGTGCTGAGTGGTGAAACCTTCCCATCCTTGATCATCACCTTGCACATGCCACAGGTTCCATTACCAGCGCATACCGCGTTCAGTTCGATCCCGGCTTCCTGGGCACAAGCCAGAAGAGTGGTGCCCGCTTTGACCTGCATGCGTGCCCCGACCGGTTCAAGGATGATATTGATCAATGCATTTTGTGGTTGATACGGATTTGTCATTATGGGTCGCCCCACCACCAATCTTATACTTGCAGCAGCCTGCCTGCCAGGATGGCTGCCTGGTTGGCATCCCCCGCAAAGCCATCCGCGCCGATATCATCAGCAAATTTCTGCGTCACGGGCGCCCCGCCGATGATCACTTTGACATCCTGCCGCACAAGGTTCTCTTCAAGGAACTGGATCGTCTTTTTCATGTTGAACATCGTAGTCGTTAACATCGCAGACATCCCCACGATTTGCGGCCTATGCTCCTGGATGGCAGACAGGAACTTCTGTGGGCTGCA
>CAYSZB010000059.1:0-9882 GCA_964435475.1 uncultured Anaerolineaceae bacterium
TTGTTCATCGCCATAAACATAATTTTACTGGGGCGATGCTCTAACCCCACCCTAACCTCCCCATTTCATTGGGGAGGGGCTATTAACCTGGCGGTCAAGGCCGATTGTGTAACGTTTGTAGGAGAGGGTTTAGAAACCCTCCCCTACATAAGATGGCGAACTGTTCTAACTGGCGACAGGGTTATGCCAGGGCGGCGTTGAGGGTCATCGGTACGGCAGACAGGGCCTGGGAGACGGGGCAGCCCTTCTTGGCCTCTTCGGCGAATTTGATGAAGGTCTCCAGGTCAATGCCAGGGACCTCACCGACCGTTGACAGCTCGATCAGGGTGATCTTTGGCCCGTCGCCGAGATGCACTTTGGCTTCGGTTTCAATCCTGACCGGCACTTGCCCGGCTTTGGAGAGGATCGCCGAGAGGAACATCGAAAAACAGCCGGCATGCGCTGCGCCGATCAGTTCTTCCGGGTTGGTGCCCGGGCCGTCCTCAAAGCGTGATGCACGGGTGTATTCACCCTCATAGGCACCCGACCCCAGGCGCATGGTACCTTTACCTTTGACCAGATCGCCCTTCCATACTGCTGATGATGCACGAATAGCCATATTTATCCTCCAGTGTTGTTTTTTGTTAACTGACTATAGCATTAAGCCAAACCCGAGTCAATTCAAGGGCATGCCGGTGTAAAATCTTTGGAGTAATAGGTCCAAGCTCATTAAGTAGAGTAGTTCAAATCCTCTTTTGCCTGTAACACTCATAATTCCATAGGTATGGTAGAGCTTCGATTAAGAAAAACTGCTTAATAACAAGCAATATTTGTTTTCTGATATACTAACAATAGTTAATTGTGAATTATTCATTCTTTAGAGAATATGAAGATTCTCTGATTTATAGTCATAGGTATCATTGGATAGATAAGATTAGATTGTAATTTCTATAAGGGAAGGAACTCGTAATTAGATGCCATCACGTAGAAGAGCGTTATGCAAAGAGATTATTATATTTTGCCTGTTGGTAATTGTTTTATTTCTTAATGGTCATCCTGTTTCTGCAAAATCATATATTTATACAACTCAAGATCTGCTTGATGATGACAGGTCTTTACCTTCATTTAAATTACCATGGCCTGAAGGATTGAATGGCCAAATTTACTGGACTAGCGGACCGCACTCTTGGTCCAAGGGAGGATTGCTTACTGCGAAAGTTAGTGCGTCTAGGGCTAACGGCTTGGATTTTGGAAGGGGTGGAGCAAGTTGGGACGTCGTTGCTATGGCATCCGGAGTAGTAATTAAAAATCGTTGTGGTTTTGCTGGATTGGGGTGTATTGTTGCGATTCGTCATGACGTTGGCGGCAGTGTTATGGTTTATGCTCACCTGGAGCCGAATATTGGAGGTAGTGCACCAAATAATGAATTACAGGAAGGAATGTGGGTGCAGCAGAAGACTAAGATTGGTAGAGTTGGACAATCTGGTGGGCAGACTGCTATTCATTTGCATATCGAATTGAGAGATGGTGGAATATGTTATGCACCAGCAGATGGGATTAATGGTGATGATTGTCACACAGGGGGAGATCCAAGCATTGGTTTCGCAGGAAGTCCAATTGGGTGGGACGGTCAGAGGTTAATCGACAATTATTTTATTAATGGATATTTTGATTCAGATTCATATTGTGGACCCGGGGCTGACTGTGACACAATTTATAATTATGATGGCTCTGCAATTTATGGACATATAGGAGCTCCATATATTAAGTTTCCATATAATGATTCGGGTATCCAACGTCAAGTATTAGCTTTTGTCCATCCCAATTTCATTGATAATAATACATGTACATCAACAACAAATTGCGAAATTAATGCAGTTGATGGTACAACTGTGTTTGCCTATCATGGTGTATTTGTGGGTGGAGGTGGTCTTCTAAATTCAACCAATTCAGCTATTGACCCACCGTCTACTCCTGATGATACAGTGCTTCCTTCAGGATACTTTGTCACCCCATCCACAGGTACGACAATATACGGTCCGTCAGTTCAGATCATAGTATCTGCAAGTGATAATTCAGGAGGTAGTGGCGTAAAGGAAGTACGGTTTAGCGCAAAATGGGGTGGCTCCTGGAAAGGGATAGGTAATGATGCAACTGCACCTTATTCGATCAATTGGGATATGTGTAGCAGTGGGGTTGTTGATAATGAAGATATCGAGTTGGGCATGGAGGTTTGGGACAATGCCGAGAACAAATATGTTTGGAGTGAGCATGGCACAAATCCCCATATAAAAATGAATTATTCCTGCTCGTCTGGCGACCCATTGGATGGCGGTCCATGGGATGTTGTCGCATGGCAAAATAAGTATTTGGCTGGCTATGTTAATTGGGAGGGGACCGTGACCTGGGCTGATGGATACCCCTATATTTATTATGATTGGGGCAGTGGTGCTCCTTTTGGATGGGGTGGTGATGATTTTTCAATGCGTCTTACAAGGAGTATATACTTTCCTGGAGGTTACTATGAGTTCCACACCAAACATGATGATGGAGTAAAAGTTTATATTGATGGAAACATCGTTATCAATGCCTGGTGGGATGGGAATGGGGGGCACGATAATGGACGTAACCTCTCCCAAGGATTTCATGAAGTAAAAGTCGAATATTATGAAAACTCAGGGGATGCAAAGTTACAGGTATATTGGTACGGAGAAGGCTATCCACCGCCAGATACCGCTCCGCCATTAGGTAGAATTACTAATCCTGCACACCTATCTGCGACAAATCAAACTTCTGTACTTATATCGGCGGACGCATCAGATGATGTAAGTGGAGTAAACCGGGTAGTTTTTTATGCCTGGTATTGTCATCAAGATGTATGTGATTGGCGCACCTTAATTACAGATTATTCTGCACCGTATGAATATTATTGGGATTGGTCAGCCATTGGTGATAAACATGTTTGGTTCGACATTGTCGTTGTTGATAATCTGGGCAAGAGTTCAAATAATTTAGAAGGGTTTGTCGAATTAGATCTGGACATAACAAATCCTCTTGTTGAGTTTAATTATCCAGAGAGTAATCTATATCTTAATGACGATATGGTTCATATAGATGTCTATGCAATTGATGCCCAGAGTGGCATTGATTCCGTGCAATTCTTTGCAGGTTATGAAGATGGTTCAAGTAATTACTGGCACGAAATCGGATGGGATAACTCAGCGTCTGAGAATCATTACAACCTGAATTGGGACGGGTCCGGCGTCCCATTCGGTAAGCCCTTATCCCTTTTTGTTTATGCATATGACAATGCTGGAAATTACTCAGGCTCGGCAGTCTGGAATGTTTACATGGAAACTAATCTTTTATACATACCTCTTGTATTGCATAATTATTTGTACACGGTTAAACCCATTTTTGTTTATCCACTAAATGGACAAACGCTTGGGTACAACAACGATTGGATGTTCAAAGTAGAACCCATTAATGGTGCACAGGGTTACCTGTGGGGCTTTAAACAAGGCGATGTTTTTGTTTGGGAAAATTTAAGCTATGAAGGTACTTTATCCAGTAATGAATATGCAATTTCGGTAGGAACTGAAGCACATAACGCATTTTCGCCTGGGAGCGTTGTCGTTATGGTCCGGGCGTGGATTAATGGAGAATGGACAGAAGCCGCAGAAATAACAATTTATTTAGAATAAAAGTTTATTGATTGTTGATTTTTTATCCATGAAAGTGCAAAGTGTTTTTTGATCGCATTATATTCATAAATATATCCACCATGTCTCTCCCTTTTGCCCCACTCCCGCTGTGTTATCATAAGGAAAAATAATTTGGATAACCGGGAGCTGGTATGGACTTTGCACAATTGATGGACATCTTTAAAAGCAATGCCTGGTATGCGGCGGGGCTGGTTTTGGGGCTGTGCCTGCTCAGTTACCTGGTCGTGCAGTTCATCCTGGTGCGCCTGGGGCGCCACCTGGTCAGGCGCACAGCCACCCGGGCAGATGATATCATCGTCAAGCACCTGCATCTCAAGCGCCTGGCACTTATCGCCCCCCTGTTGGTGATCCTGGCAAGTGCCAGCCTTTTCCCGCCAGCTGCCGACAAGATCATTGTCGCGATCAGTGCCCTGGTCATCACCTGGTTGATCGCGTTCAGCCTGGTTTCGCTCTTTAAAGGCATCAATACGGCCTATGAAAGCCGCCCATCGTATAACGGGGTCAGCATCAAGGGCTTCATGGATATTCTCAAGCTGGTTGCCGTGCTGGTGGCGGTGATCATCACCGTTTCCATCCTGGTTGACCAGTCACCACTGGTGCTGCTGGCAGGGCTGGGGGCTGTTGCTGCGGTGCTGATGCTCATTTTCCAGAATACCATCCTCTCGCTGGTCGCCACCGTGCAGATCATGACCAATGACCTGCTGCGGGAGGGCGATTTCATTGACGTGCCCTCCTACCAGGCGAACGGCACAGTATCGGCGATCAGCCTGACGACGATCAAGGTGCGCAACGCCGACATGACCTACAGCCACATCCCCACTTACAAGATCCTGGACACGGCATTCATCAACTGGCGCGGCATGAACGAAAGCGAAAGCCGGCGCATCAAGCGCGCCATCATCCTGGACCAGTTCAGCATCAAGGCCTGTGACGGGCAACTGTGGCAGCGCCTGGCAAAAGATGAACGGCTGTCAGCTTTCATGGCAGCCCGCCCGCCTGAGACGGACCCTGCATGCCGGACCAACAGTGCCCTGCTGCGTGAATATCTTTTGCATTACCTGAAGTCACGCGAGGATATCATCCAGGAGGGTAAAAGCCTTATGGTACGCCTGCTGGCACCCGACCAGAACGGCATGCCGCTGGAGGTGATCGCCTTCACCCGCACCACCGATTGGATGGCTTACGAGGCCATCCAGGCTGAGATATTTGAACACATCCTGTCCGTTTTGGCGGCTTTCGACCTGCGGGTCAGCCAGCAGTGGGCTCTGCAGCCGCCTGTCGCCAAGGGATAACCCTGCTCACAATTGAAAGAGGTGTGACTGCCAGTCTTTCAGCTGGTATTTGCTGCCGCGGGCGATGATTGTGAAGCCCTCCGCCTCGAGGTGGGCCTTGTGGGCTTCCTGCCCGCCGGGGTATTTATCGTTCAAAAATCCTTCGCTCTTCAGCGTACGCCACCAGGGGAGGGTGATAAGTTCCGGGTGGGTGCCATTGGCGCGGCATTCTTGAACAGCGTTGGCGATGGTCATGGTGAAGATGCCGGTAACCAGCGAACAGCAGCCTTTGACCTGGTGCTGCCGGGCGATGTATTTGCAGATCTCAATGATGGTGAGCACTTTGCCCGGGGGAATTTGGGCCATTAACGGGATGACCTCGGAGGGGTTGACGATCACCACCGGGTCGCCCGGGTCAGCACCCATTTTATGCACCGCGTTATAGCAGGGGAAGCCCTCCTCCAGGGTGAGCACCTTGGGGTAGCCGGGCTTGTCGCGCATCTTTTCATACCATGTTTTTCTCACAAATCCTCCTGCCTTTCTACAATTAATCCATTTACGAAAGTTCGCCTGACCGAGCGCATACACTGCCACCTGTGCGTGGGAGGGTTTCAAAACCCTCCCCTACTTTCGGCGTCCAAGATTTAAGCTCTTTTTTGCAGCAGGTCATTGAAGGACCAGGCTGCCGTCCTGGTTGAACTGCCAGAATTCAGCCCAGGCGACCTCCCAAAAATAGCCATCAGGATCCGAAAAATAGCCATGGTAGCCACCCCAAAATACCGGTTGGGCTGGTTTTACGATCTTGCCGCCTGCTTTTTCTGCGAGCAACAGGATCTGATCCACCTCATCCCTGGTCCGAGTATTGTGCGATAGGGTGATACCCGGAAAACCCTGCCTGGCAGGTGACTGGTCGGGTGATACATCCTCTGCCAGCCTATCCAATGGATAGAGCGACAGGCGGGTGCCATTCGTCTGGAACATAACCATGCCATCTTCGGGTTTTCCGCTGGTCGGAAAGCCAAGACCCTCATGGTAAAAGCGATAAGACAGTTGGAGGTCTTTGACCCCCAGGGTGATCAATGTAACACGTGCTTCCATGTTCCTCCTTTTGTTACCAGGTCTTTTGCCAGGCCTGGTATTGCAAGTTACCGTGCCCCATCACAGAATCATACAGGGCGTTTGGTCCGGGCTCAAAGCCGCCCACGCAGGCATGCAGTGCGCCCATCTTCTGCAGACGTTTCAAGCCCGCGGTGAGCAGGGCGCGGCTCAGCCCCTTGCGTTGCTGGGCTGGGACCGTCGCCACCGGTTCAAAATAGGCACTGCGGGTGACATCGTCGAACCAGATGGTGCAGAACGAGGCGATCGAGCCGTCCGGCGCCACCGCCACCAGGTCGAGGTCACGGCGGTAGAGCGGGGCTGTCTGGATGTTGCGGTACCAGGTGACATCATCGCGATTTTCGACAGCGATCTTGATGTCACCCTCGTGGAAACCCAGACCGGAGGCGTAGCAACGTTCGAGCAGCTCCAACCCGTCCCCCAGGGGGCGGATAGTGAACCCGGCAGGCGTTGGCACATCGGCGATCGGTTGGGCCAGGTCGCGGTAATGCTGGGTCTCGACCCAGCCCTCGCGTTTGTAACCATGGTCAATCAGCAACTGCCGGCGCAGGGTGTCATCTTCCATTGACCAGGCACCCAAAAAGCGTTTGCCGTCCGCGGTCGGGATGGAAAGCTTCTCTTCGGCTATCAAAAGCATCTCCTCTTCCAGTTGGCGCGCCTTCCAGGCAGGGTGGACGTTCATGTGCACCTCGTCCGGACCGCCATCGGGCATGCCAAAGGCGATCAGCCTGCCGTCCGCTTCCCAGAGGTATGCCACGTCGTTCAATGTGACATTGTGGCAGTTCAGGCAGGTATGCCAGCGGGCATATTCCAGGCGGGCGACCGCCCAGGCGCGTTCACGGTTGCCATTGAGGACGTAAATCTCGCGCAGCAGCGCGCGCATGGCCCAAAAATCATCTTCGTGTTGATAAGGACGGTATGTGATGGTCATAATGCTCTCCAGGGTTGGATTTATTCATTGACTGCGTAAAATTAATTACCTTGTCTTCCCGGACCGTTTCCGTTTTTCCCAGAAATCGATCAGCCGGAACCAGCAGTAAGCTGCACCAGCACCAAAACCGATCAGCCCGCACCAAAAATTCTCTGTTTCAAGTTTGCCATCAACCAGTTTTGCCAATGACAGGACAAGGATAAAGGTGGAGAAAATGGCACCAATGATCAACCACACCACGGTCGTCTTGTTCGTGTTCCCGCAGTGTTCGCAATACATGCCATCCCATTGTCTGCTGCATTTGCGGCAATATTTAACGTTGGACGCCTTTGATGAAGTGACTGTTGAGTGGCATTTGGGGCAGCGGTCATTGACGAAGTCCGCTTCGATGCCCATAAAGCCGCAGTGCTTGCACTTGATACCAGCCAGGTTGGCATGACAACCGGGGCAGACACGTGTTGTCTTGGTGACGCTTGCACCGCAGCGACTGCAGGTGTAATTTGTATCGAACATATTCGCTCCTTTGCAGGCCAGGTGGACAAGAAAATTATAACACGCCGCATTATTTGCCTTTTTGGCTTGGGAATGACCGGTTGAGGGACATGATTACAAATATCTGATTTTGAATATTGTGATAGAAAGACCATGATTGTCAACCAGGTGTGGTGGAGGGTTTGCAAACCCTCCCCTACAAGAAATGCATAATTGATCCCAAATCTTTATGTCATTTCAAGGAGTTCGAGGTAAATCTCATAATCCTGTTTTAAAAAGCAGCAGAAAATGACCTTTGCCAGCGTGTTGGGGTTTTTAATGTAGTCTCTTACCGTCCCCACCGCGACCCGGGCAGCCTCCTGGTGGGGATAGCCGTAGACGCCGGTGCTGATGCAGGGGAAGGCGATGGTCTTCAGCTCATGTTCACAGGCAAGCTGCAGGCTGCGGTTATAACAGGATGCCAGCAGGTCGGGTTCGCCGTGCTGACCGCCCTGCCAGACCGGACCGACGGCGTGGATGACATACCTGGCGGGCAGGTTATAGCCCCTGGTGAGCTTTGCATCACCCGTCGCGCAGCCCCCCAGCCCCCGGCACTCCGCCAGCAGCCCCGGACCGGCAGCCTGGTGGATGGCGCCATCCACCCCACCGCCGCCCAGCAGTGACATGTTGGCGGCGTTGACGATGGCATCGACCTCCAGGCGGGTGATATTGGCTATAAGGGTGGTGAGTTCGGTCATGATCATTCCTCAAAACCATAAATTCTATACTGGAGTAAATCTTTGGTCCCAACAGGGCTGTTGCTTAATTCTACTCCCTCTGAACCCTATATAATCTATATATTAAGCAGGGGGAAGGGGTTATACTCAAGGCTGTTCTCTCATTTGAGAGACAAGGAGCATTTCATGGACCCCCTAGTTCGATCTGTATTAACCTTAGTGGCAGTGCTGATAGCACTCCTGCTGATCTCCGGTATCCGTTTCATTCCCAACAACCGCATCGGCATCGTCGAAAAGCGTTTTGGCGCACGTTCCTTAAAGAGCGGCTTCATCGCTTTGCACAAAGAAGCGGGTTACCAGCCCAACGTGCTGCGCGGCGGCCTGCATTACCTGATGCCCATCCAGTTCCGGGTGCATATCGCCCCGCTGGTGACCATCGCCCAGGGCAAGATCGGTTACATCTTCGCACGTGATGGCGAGCCGCTATCCGCGATGCAGGTATTGGCAACCAATACCACCGCCAACAACTTCCAGGACGTGGTGCACTTTTTGACCAACGGCGGGCAGCGCGGCCCCCAGCGCCAGATATTGCGCGAAGGCACTTATGCCATCAACCTGGCACAGTTCGTGGTCATCACCGAAGAGCGGGTTTACAGCCTGCCGCTGAGCCGTGAAGACGAACTGGTCATCCAGAGCATGGCAACCGTCATCAATACCCGCAAGGGTTTCACCCCCGTGGTGATCAAAGACTCAGACGACCTGATCGGCATTGTGACCGTGCATGACGGCCCCTCACTGCCCTCCGGCGAGATCATCGCCCCGGTGGTGGGCACGGATTTCGGCGACGTGCTGACCTATCACAACAACTTCCAGATGCCGGATCGCTTTATCAACGCCAAAGGCCTGCGCGGACGTCAGCTGCAGGTCCTGGTGGAAGGCACCTATTACCTCAACCGCCTGTTTGCCACGGTGGAAATGATCAACAAGACCGTCATCGAGGTGGGTTTTGTCGGTGTCGTGGTTTCCTATACTGGTGGAGTCGGTGAAGACCTGTCCGGCACTGAGTACCGCCATGGCGAGCTGGTGAGCAAGGGCAGCCGCGGTGTGTGGAACGAACCCCTCCTGCCAGGCAAGTATGCCTTCAATACCTACGCCGGCAAGGTGGTGCCTGTCCCGACCACCAACATCATCCTCAAGTGGATCCGCACCGAATCCGGTTCGCATCACCTGGATGAGAACCTGTCCGAGGTGTCATTGATCACCAAGGACGCCTTTGAGCCATCCCTGCCGCTGTCGGTGGTCATCCATATCGACTACCAGAAAGCCCCATTGGTGGTGCAGCGCTTTGGTGATGTCAAAAAGCTGGTCGAGCAGACGCTGGACCCGATGGTCTCGGCGTATTTCAAGAACATCGGCCAGACGCGCACCCTGATCCAGCTGGTGCAGGACCGCAACGAGATCCAGCGCATTTCCAGCGCTGAGATGAAGGACAAATTCACCCATTACAACCTGGAGTTGGAAGAGGTGCTGATCGGCACGCCGACCACCACCGGGGAGGATAAGAACATCGAGATCATCCTCAACCAGCTGCGTTCACGGCAGATCGCGGTCGAACAGATCGAGACCTTCCAGCGCCAGCAGGTGGCAGCGGG
>CAYSZB010000059.1:9982-13895 GCA_964435475.1 uncultured Anaerolineaceae bacterium
GGCAGGAAGGTGGTGTATTGGGTGATGGGGGTGCAGCTTGAAAATTCAGACGTGTTGCTTGTACTGCTATCTGTCGCCGTGGCGGTAATGAATTTGATCTCGGCAGGTACGGTCAAGGTGGTGTCAAAAGTGCCGTAGGAATTGGAGGCTGTGCTGATGCTTACGTAGTTGAGGTAGGTTTGACCTTCACCATACCCGGAGGGGTCACAGGTGGTATTGCCATAAAAATGGATATTGAATGATCGGCCGGCGGTGGAATTCAGGTAGCCTTTGATGGTCACCTGCCCCGGGCTTATTTGACGAACTTCGGTTAAAACGGGGAAATTCTGCAAATCGTTGGCGCCACCATCCGTGTCGTTGGCATCGTTCAAGGTCACCCCATCTGTCGGGCTGGATAATAAGTTGATGCCCAGAGCGCCATTGCTATATATGCTGTTATGGGTCATCTGGATATATGCGCCTACATTAGCAATGCCGTTGCCGAGGTTATTGGCAATGACATTGGCCAAACTTGCGCTGCCGCCAATTGAACCATAACGGGAAGCCCAGATATAGATGCCATCCCCCCCGTTTGGAAAGCTGCTCCCACCCAGGTTAACGCCAATGCGGTTGCGGCGGATCTCGGTATCAGTGACATCATCACCATCCATGTAGATCCCGTCATCATTATTGCCGGATATGACGTTACCTGAGCCGCTGGCTGCGGTGCCACCGATCCTGCTCCCATCTCCCTTGAGGATTTTGATGCCTGTTTCATTTGGTTTGGCATCATCTCCCGCGGCATTCAAGCCGATGGTGTTGTTCACTATTATTGTGTCATCAGCATTTTGAATATGAATTCCACTTTGGCTGTTTCCGGAGATCACATTACCCTGACCAGAGGTGGTCCCGCCGATCTCGTTGCCAATGATCGCTTGCGTAGATTCAGAATACAAGTAGATGCCATGACGGTTGGGTAGCGGATCTGTGCCATTGGCGGCCAACCCGATGTAATTGCCAAAAACATCGTTGTCATCGGATTCGATCAAAATCCCATCGATTGTGTTGCCGCTGATGACATTGCGTCGCCCGGCTGTGTTTCCCCCGATGGTGTTACCGGTCGATACTCCCTCGATACGGATGCCATTATACGAATTTGGCAGCGCTGAATTGCCATTTTCGGTCACGCCGATAAAATTCCCCTTTACTACAATACCGGCGCTATTCAAAATGTGGATGCCGTTGGCACCATTCCCGGAAATGATATTGCGGTCAGCCACCGCGTCACCACCAATCACTGAACTGGTTACATAATTAAAATATATTCCATCTTGTGAATTGCCGTCTGCTGGATTTGTTCCCACATAACCAAATTTGCCAATGCGGTTACCAGCAATGACCAGCCCGAATTGAGAGTATGAATAAATACCCGTGCTAAAATTGCGGATGGTTAGGTTGCGGATCTGGCAATTGTTTGCTCTTACATTCAATCCTGTGAACAAACCGCTACCCCCATCAAGAACGATATTGGCTCCGCCCCCGGTGGTACCAAGGTTTGGTCCCTGGATGGTCACCTGTTCATTGATCTGTGGAAGCGAGGAACCAACATTGATGATGCGGTCAATGGGCGGGTTGGAGGGGTTTATGCTGAACGTGATCGTGTCCGCACCTTCATGGGCATTGGCTTCCTGGATGGCAGCGCGCAAGGTGCAGACACCGTTGCCCGTGGCAGTCTCGCAGATATTGTTCCCGGGTGTGATATCCGCTTCATCTCCCATACTGGTCACCGTGTAGGTGCTGGCGGAGGCGGGTTTTACGTCCAGGCTGGTTGCCAGGAGGATCGATAGTATGAACAGGATATGAAATATGGTTTTGAAGCGACTGGTCGACATCGAAGGAGCCCCTTTCTGTTGGGAAAGTCAAATCAACATGCTCTGATGCATAAATTATATACTAATTCCAGGAGAAAATTTAAATATTTTGTGATGTATTGACCATCCCAATGGGTTAATACGCACTGAGAAGGTTGAATACATCGAGTTCAGTGTTTTCGCATCAGTTTCCCGGTTTATAGGGAGGGACAGAGTGCATCTTAACCTTGATCTCGGAACCGGGTTTATGGAATACTGCGCGTAGACCTTCCTTAACTGCTCCCAGGAAAATGGATCCGAAGGATGAAAGGCTGATCAGTTTTCCAGTCTGACCATCGGATGCAGGCGATGCCAGCCAGGCAACTTTTTCCGCCGGAATCTCAGGGGGTTTGGCCCACATCCGTAAAATGGTCGGGTAGACCTTTAAGCGGTCTTCCGAACCTGCGATGACGTCGAGGTCGGTCAGAAGGTCTGTCAGAACCATGCCGGGGTTGAACGCAAAAACATCCACACCCGTTCCCCTGGTCTCTTCTGCCAGGGCTTTTGTGAAGGAGCGTACCCATATCTTGCTGGAAGCATAGGCATTCTGCCAACGAACCGGTCCCTTGTAGCCCTGGCCAAGCAGGTTGATCAGTTTCCCTGATCCTTGAGCCAAAAACCCGGCCATGGCTGTTATGGATCCGTTGTAAACGCCAAGGATGTTGGTATTCACAACACGGTAATAGTCATGCGGTGCCAATGCGACCGTTGGCCCGTAAGGACCGGCAATCCCGGCATTGTTGACCCAGATATCCAGCCTGCCATAAAGTGCAACCGCCTGCCCGGCTAAAGCCTGTACCTGCTCAAGGTCAGCGACATCAACGACCATGCCTGAGACGGTAAAGCCCTCTTCTTTCAACTTATTTACCGTAGTCTCAACCGAGGCCGGTGTAATGGAAGCTATGACCAGCGAAGCGCCGGAATGAGCCAATGCCCTGGCGATACTTAATCCCAACCCACGGGTTCCCCCGGTGACAACGGCAACTTTTCCTTCCAAAACAGGCATTATCTTCTTTCCTTGTTTCTTTAAATTAAAACTGCCTGGTTCAACCAGGCAGTTTTATTTGAATAAACTATCTCCGACGGTCGCCGCTGCCACCACGGTTGCTGCCATAGCCACCGCGATTGCCGCCGCCGCTGCCGCCACCACGGTTGGAACCGTAGGATGAACGGCCATATCCACCGCCGCCGCCACCGCCGCCACCGAATGAGCGTTCCTCACGCGGCCTGGCTGTGTTGACCAGCAATGGTCGACCACCGACCTCTTTGCCATTGATCAGTTTGATGGCATTCTCAGCATCGGCCTGGCTGCCCATGGTTACGAATGCAAAACCCTTTGATCTACCCGTGTTCCGGTCCTTGATCAATTCTACAGTCACCACACTGCCGGCTTCGGCAAATACGGTTTTCAATTGATCTTCAGTCATGTCATAAGACATATTTCCAACATACAACTTTACTTCCACGATACTCCTCGTCTTTCACTATTAATGACCCGGGTAGAAAAAAGGCCACCTTCCTTATACTTGGGAATGGTGGCGTGCTTATCACTCAAGTCTGATATAAGATAATTGCATTGTAACATATAATCAACAGCAGGATGGTATAGATAATCTATCGGATATAAGGTTCTATGACATGCAACCACCAAAAATGGATCTAAGGCAGTTTTATGACGGTTTTAATGCCCCGGTAACGGATGTGGACTGTGGCAAGCACTGTGCAATTCACAACCCACACAATATTCCCTTCTGCTGTGACATCTGCCAGGCGGTGCCTGCGGCTTACCGGCAGGAATGGGCTTACCTGCAGGCACATACCGACCTGTGGCACGAGTGGCGCGGGGATGAGTGTGCGGCTGAGCCAGAGGACCCGCAGGTGATGCGCTTGCAGACGCCTGAGCACCTCTGCCTGCTGGCATGCAAGGGACCGGCATTTTGCCAAAGAGACTACCGTGCATCCTCCTGCCGCCAGTTTCCCTTTTTCCCCTATATCACTGCGGATGACCGCTTCATCGGGCTGGC
>CAYSZB010000060.1:0-8828 GCA_964435475.1 uncultured Anaerolineaceae bacterium
ATGTTTTATTTGATAGTTTTATTTGGTGTGAAGCAAACTATGCATGAACTGGAAAGAACCTGTAATTAAGTGGATGAAACCCACCAACTGAGGATCTAAATCGGCCAGATCAGGGGGATCAATATCAAAACCAAAACGCTCACCAGGATCGTCAGTGGCAGGCCAACTCTAACGTAATCCCGGAATTTATATCCACCCGGGGCCATAACCAGGATGTTGACCGGGTGACCCAGGGGAGTGATAAAGGTCATTGAGGTCGCCAGGGCGATCGCCATCACCACGGAACGGGGGTTCATGTTATGTGAGAGGGCAACTGTGATCGCAATCGGAACCAGCATGGATGAGACTACTGCCCCATGCACCACCTGCGAAAGGACGACAGCCAGCAGGAACAAGGCAACCACGACCCAATACTGGGGCAGTGCGCTAAATGCGTTCATCAACCAGTTTGCCACACAGGCGGCAAGCCCGGTTTTGCTGATGGCTATTCCCATCGGCAGCATGCCGGCAATGATAAAAATGGTTTTCCATTCAACTGCCTGGTAAGCCTGTTCCATTTTAACAATGCCAGTCAGGATCATGACCAACCCGGCAAGAAGAAGGATCAGGGATATCAATTGAGGAAAAATAATTGACAGGATGATCGATGCAAAAAAGATCACTCCCGCAAAAATACTTTTGCGATGATCTATGTGATGATTAGTGGCCATGATCCGTGGAACGATCAGGTCAGGGTCAGACGAAAGGATGCCCAGGCGGGTCTTGGATCCCTGGACCAACAGGGCATCACCAAATTGCATCTTTTCCTGGGAGAGATTCGAGCGGATGGGACGACCGGCACGCCAGATTCCCAGGACCAGCATGCCGTATTTATCACGAAAGTGGGTTTCAGCCAGCGTCTTGCCGATCAGAGTGGAGCGTGGCGCAAGTATTACTTCGCAAACCTCGATACCAGCGCTTTCCAGGTCATCTTCATCAATATCCCGGGTAGGCAGCACAACAAAATGCGTTTTCAGCATTTCCTGGTCCATCTCCTGGATCCTGCCTTCCAGCAGAAGGATGTCTGATTGTTGCAGATGGGTATCAGGGGATGGGTTGAGAGTGATCCTGCCCTCATGCTCTAAAGCCACCAGGTTCATATGATAAGTTTCGCGTAAACTGGAATTGGCAATGCTTTTTCCGACAATATCACTGCCTTTGGTCAGTCGTACTCTAACCAGGCGTTCTTCAAGTTTATAGGTATCAACCCAGTCTGTGTGGGGAACCATGGCATTATGCGCTGGATTGTCGGGTAATTTCTTTTTCCCCCAGAAGTAGATGAAAACAATACCCACGATCGTCACTGGTAACCCTATCGGTGCAAAATCCAATAAGCCATAACCTTGCAGACCGCTTTCCACCAGCAGTCCACTGGCGATGATGTTTGTAGAGGTGAGCAAGGTCGCCATCCCACCCAAAATGGTTGCATATGCCAACGGGATAAGTAGTTTCGAAAGGCTGACGCGAGTTCTTTCTGCGGCTACCAGGACTGCAGGCAGTAACACCGCTGCAACAGCAATGTTGTTCATGAACAGAGAAAGCAGCGCTCCAAAGACCATCACAGAGATCAAGAGGGTCGAGCCTTTTTTACCGCCGATCTTCTGCAGCTGGTCACCGATCAGGGCTGTTACACCCGCCTGGCGCAGTCCTTCTGCCAGGATAAAAATCGCCAGAACGGTAATGACAGCCGGGCGGCTGAAACCTGAGAAGGTCTCTTCGAGGGTCAAAACACCAGACAAACCCAGGCTCAGGGCGACCAACAAAGCCACCAGGTCAGCCGAAAATTTCTCTGTCAGGAAGAGCACAATGGCGATGACAAGGATGATCAGGGTAATCGTCATGCGCATTATTTTAACCGATGTTCCAGGTGTTAGATTCTTTTATGATGGGGAAATGTTAATTGGATTCTATGGATACCAAAGAATGCCTGCTTTATTTGAAAATGACTGGTGATGTCAGTTTAAAGCTACTCACAGTATTTGGGGCGACTGAAAAAAAATGTGCAGTAGAAGGTCTTGAAACCCTCCAAAATAATCTTGTTGCACTTGCCTTTATCAGGCTTTCTGAAAGAAGACCTTTAAGAATGCAGTGAGAGTGAATTTTTGGCCGGTGAGCATGGTCTGGGTCTTGAAAAGCTTGGCAACACCCCGAATCACCAGGGTCACAGTAACCAGCAGCAGGATTGCTGCCAGGATGGGCTGCCAGATGGGAATTTTGGCAGCTGCCAAACGGGTCATCATGCCTACAGGTGAGGTGAGAGGAAAAATGCTAATAATTACCGCCAACAGTCCATGGGGATTGTTGATCAGCGCACTGAGCATGACAACCGGGGTAATGATCGGGACAATGACGATAAATGTCGCCTGGGAAGCTTCACGCAGGTTGGGGACCATTGCGCCGATCCCTGCCATCAGGCTGCCATAAAGTGCATATCCGAGGAGGAAAAATACGATACTCCAGAATAACAAGGAGAATGGCAATTGGAAGTTTTCCGGGATGGAAAGGGCATTCCCGCCCAGGCGCAGGATGATCAACCCGGATCCAAACCAGACAATTACCTGTAACAAACCTGCTACGCCCAGGGCAAAGATTTTTCCGGTAAATAACTGGAGCGGGTCAAGAGTTGACAACAAAATTTCGATGACACGGTTCTCTTTTTCCTTGGTGACATTGTTTAACATCATGCTGGAGGAACTGATCACGATGACATAAAAAAGCATGGTCACGCCATATGCCAGGAAGAACCCCAGGGTGCTGAAGGCCTGGGGCGCTTCAGTGCCCGGTTTCACACTCCTGAACTCAAAATTCACCGGGTTGACGTACTGTTCGTATGTTTCCGGGTCAGCCCCCAGCAGGTTGTACCTGATCACCTCTTCAAAAAGGCTGCTCTTTTCAAAACCTGAAAGCGGGTTGAATTCCGAGTGGGTCATGTTTACTGTACCAGAAGTCAGGTAATCCTTGGGAACCAGGTAATATCCTGAAATGCTGCCATTATCAAGTGCCTGGCGGGCAGAGGCTTCATCTTCATACTGAACAAACCGACCCTCTTGCAGCCAATCAGGAAAAGCCTGGATGAGATTTGCATTGTCAACATAGCCTTCAGCCTGTACACCCCCCAGGTTGGGGGTGAATAACTGGGCAACCGCCTGCTTGTTTTGTTCTCCCATTGAGCCTAACACAGACACAAGGATGGCTGGAATAAGTGGAATGATGAAAAGTGTAACAAGAAATGAACGCCGTGTCAGGGTATTGACCAATTCGTATTTGAAGATTACCCAGGTTTTAGACATGGCGCACTTCCTTCCGTAAGATATCCACCAACCGGATGCGTTTTCCATACTGCAGCATGCCGATGCGGAATGCGCGTGCTGCCAACCAGAGCATGAACACGGCAAATAGGACCTGGATAATAAAGAATATTGACCATTGGAGGTCTGTTACAGTCGTGAACACCATACGCAAAGCCAGGGTAATTGGGGCACTCAGTGGGAAATAGGAGAGAAAAACAGCGATCGGACCATTGGGATTGCTTAAAATGGGGGCAACGAACCACAACGGCATCATGATTGGTAGTGTGAAGATGCCGGATACCTGCTGGGCTTCCTGTGAACCAGTCACTGTTGCGCCTAATGCAGCCATCATTGCAGCAACTGAAACATAAGCAGGCAGGATGAAAAGCAGGTTCTTTACCAGGTAATCCAACGGCAGTTTAATATTTGAAAGAAAAGGAATAGAGCGACTGGCAACCAGGATCGCCAGTCCACTGAAGAATAGCCAGATGAATAGCTGGGTTAGCCCAACACTGATATTGCCAATGATCTTGCCAGCCATGAGCTGCATGGGGGAGACAGATGTAACAATGATCTCCATGGTGCGGTTCTCTTTCTCTTCCACAACTGCCTGTAGCAGGTACCCCCCACTGGTCATGATCACCACGATGAATAAGATCGCCACAAGAATTGGGATTGCCAGGTTGTACCATTCATTTTCTGCAAACTGGCGTGAGCCATCCTGGGAGACCTGGATAAAGGTGGTCCCGGCTTGAATCCGTTCGAGGTCAGCGATCGGGCGGCTTCTTAACAGGTTGGTTTTGATGAAATCCCTGACTTGCATCAGCATGTTATCGTCTGGATCTGCTGAAAAATGCAAAGGAATGTTCAGGTTTGCAGGATAGTTTTCAGGCACCACAAAAAATGCCTGGACTTTACCGGATGATAAAGCAGACTCGGCCTCAGCTTCTGATGGATAAGCGATCATGCTCAGTCCGGGCTCAAAGGGATCTTTGGGATTTCCAGTCATAACGGCGTCTGAGAGGATGCCTGAATTATCAACATAACCAACTGGTGACCTGTCTGAGATGAGCAACCCGGAAAGCAGGGTAATGCCCAATAGAAAAACCAGCATCAGCGGAAGACTGAGCAGGGCAAATATAAAGCGTTTGCGGAATACATGACGGGTGTATTCGTACTTGACGATCTGCCAGAACTTATCCATTTTCGAGGTCCCTTCCGCTGACGATCTTGATAAAGATCTCATCCAGGGTGGGAACAGCGATCTCAAAGTCATCAAGCTGAACCCCGGTGTTAACTAATTCTTTGAGAACCTGGTGGGGTGTGGTTGTTTCGTCCAATACGAGTTTGCGGCGGCCATTGTGCGGAACAACCTGCCTGACGCCGGGAATGTTCAATGGCAGATCGCCATCATAAAGAACGAGCACATCCCGACTGGCAAATTTGCGACGGATATCACTGAGGGTGCCATCAAGAACCACCTGACCGTGGTTGATCAAAACCAGCCTGTCGCATAACTGTTCCACCTGGGCCATCTGGTGTGTGCACATCACCACTGCTTTACCCTTGTTGCGTTCCTGGAGGAGGATGTCTTTGACCATCTGAGTGTTTACGGGGTCCAGTGCGCTGAAAGGCTCATCAATAATGATTAATTGGGGCTCATGCACCAAAGTTGTGATAAGCTGGGCTTTTTGCTGCATACCCTTGCTGAGTTCCTTAACCTTTTTCTTGCGTTCATCATAGAGGTCAAAGGTTTTCAGCATCTTGGCAATACGTTCTTCAGCTACTTTTTTATCCAACCCTTTTAGCTGTGCCATGAAGTTCAAGCAGCGTTCTACAGGAATATCCTGGTACAACCCACGCTCTTCCGGAAGGTAACCGATATGGTTCTTCTTTTCCTCGGACATCTTTCCACCCAGGACCTGTACCAATCCAGTATCGGGTTTAAAAATGTCCAGGATGATGCGTAGCGAGGTGGTCTTCCCGGCTCCATTTGGACCAAGAAGCCCAAATATCTCGCCTGGTTGAACTTCAAAAGAGACATCGTCAACTGCACGGGTGGAACCAAATGATTTGGATATATGTTCAACTTGAATTGCGGTCATAAGAACCTCGAGTAGATTTGTTAATTCTTATTATAGGCTGTCCTGGAAAACCAAAACAAAGATTATCTATAGTACTGCAGATCAAAACGGTTAGGTTGTTGCTTTAATCACTCTGATCTTCCCGCGGCCGGCTTGATTTACACGACCAATCATGTGTCCCTCAACCCCGTTATTGGCAAGAGCTATCAATAAAGTACCCGCCTCCTGGATCGAGAGGCTGATCAGCAGTCCTCCAGAGGTTTGCGCATCTGCCAACAGCAACTGGTCAACTCGTGAAATCCCTTCTTCAAAGGTTACAAAAGGATGCACATAAGACAGGTTGTTGAGCGTCCCACCGGGAACCACATCCGCAGAAACCAGCGCACGTGCTTCGGGCAGGATGGGAATTGCAGAAAGGTTCAATTCGACATCTGCCTGGCTGCCGGCGGCCATTTCATGTAGGTGCCCGAGCAGTCCAAAGCCGGTTACGTCGGTGCAGGCATGCACGGTGAAATTCGCGAGGGTCTCCGCAGCGATTTTGTTAAGGGTGGACATGATGGCAATGGCTTTTTGAGCGGTTGTCTGGTCTGCCAGGCCCCTTTTGAGCGCAGTGGCGATGATGCCCATGCCCAAAGGCTTGGTCAGAACAAGCACATCTCCCACCTGGGCAGTGCTGTTGCGCAGGATTTTCCCGGGGTGGACGATGCCGGTGACTGCCATACCATACTTGGGTTCTGTGTCGTCCACGGTGTGCCCACCAAGAATGCTGATGCCGGCTTCTCTGGCTTTATCCTGTGCACCACGCAATATCTCTTCAAGCACTTTGAGCGGCAGCCGATTGGAAGGGAAACCAACAATATTTAAACCAAAAAGCGGCGTTGCACCCATGGCATAGATATCCGAGAGCGAATTGGCAGCTGAGATGGCACCGAAAGCATAAGGGTCATCCACGATCGGGGTGAAAAAGTCGACCGTTTGAACAATGGCGATCTCATCCGTCAACTGGTAGACAGCCGCATCATCAGCTGTGCTGGCATCCACCAGCGCCTTGGGGTCAAAAGAGGGCGGCAGGTTTGCCAGCACCTTCTCAAGTGCCTGGGGACGCAGCTTGCAGGCACATCCCAGGCCATGGGTGAAGCGGGTCAACTTGATGTCACTGATATCCTCTGACATGAGCTCAGTGGGTTGAGATTTTTGGGGTAACAACGGTGTCAGGGCAGTCTTCAGAATCTCAACTGCCTGGTCAATTTCTTCCCGTGTGGTCGCCCTGCCAACCGAAAAACGGACCGTCCCCATGGCATATTCGATTGGTACGACCATTGCTTCGAGGACATGCGATAGGGTGATCTCATTCGCATGACAGGCAGCCCCGGCTGAAGCCGCCACCCGGTCGCCGATTTCGGAAAGCAGCGTATTGGCTTCGACCTCATGAAAAGCCAGGCTGAGGGTATTGGGCAGGCGCAGTTCGGGGTGACCGTTGAGCAAAAAGCTGCCTTCAGGCAGAGCATCTTCGAGGCTTTCATGCAAACGATTGCGCATCTGTTTGAAGTGGAACATGTTCTTTTCAAGGTCACGACCAGCGATCTCGCAGGCTTTTCCCAGGCCGACGATCTCGAGCACATTTTCAGTCCCCGGGCGGCGGTCGGATTCGTGTTTGGCGCCGTACATCAGCTTTTCAAGCCTGACGCTGGAACGGACATACAAAGCACCAATCCCTTTGGGGGCATAGACTTTATGTCCAGCGATCGAGACCAGGTCCACCCCCAGCGCCTGCACATCCACCTGCAGCTTGCCCACCGTTTGAGCGGCATCGGTATGGAATAAGGCACCACCTTGGTGGGTGATCTCTGCCAGTTCCCGGATCGGTTGGATCGTGCCTACCTCGTTGTTGGCGTGCATGATGCTGACCAGGATGGTCTGGGGGGTCAGGACGGAGCGTAGATCGGCGGGGTCAACCAGTCCGTATTGATCGACAGGCAGGTAGGTCACGCTGTACCCCTGTGTTTCGAGGTAATGGCAAACTTCGATGATTGCCGGGTGTTCGATGGCTGAGGTGATGATGTGGTTTCCTCGGGAGCGGTATGCCTCGGCAACGCCGCGCAGGGCATAATTGTTGCTTTCAGTGCCGCCACTGGTTAAGATGACTTCCGATGGGTCGCAATTTAACAACCCGGCAACCTGCGCGCGGGCGTTTTCCACTGCCAGCTTGGTTTGCGCACCTAAAAGGTGCATGCTTGAGGGGTTGCCAAAATTGCCATAGAGGAATGGTGCCATGGCATCGGCAACCTCTTTGGCAATGGGTGTGGTGGCGTTATAGTCGAGGTAGATCGGTTGATTCGCGTTCATAGGGATATTGTAATACAAGCAATGGGCATCATCAGCCCTTTGTTGGCAGTTACCTTATGCATACACTTCCCGGGTTAACGACCAGGAAAGACAACTTTAAAGCTTTACTGCCTCGATCGCTGCTGATTGCACAAAATCCTCAGCTTTGCTGCCAGGAAACCAGTCGCGGATGAAGTCTTTACTTTCATCTTTTGGAGTGATGCGGATTTTTTGAAAGCCAGCCTGTGAAAGCATCTCTGTTAACTCACTTATCGAAGAGGCGCCAGAGACACAGCCAGAGTAGAGCTTGAGATCCGCCTGCAATTCTGGTGGCAAATCTGCTGTGCGGACTATATCAGAGATCGCCAGGCGGCCTCTGCATTTCAGGACACGGAAAGCCTCGCGGAATACCTTATATTTTTCAGGCGAGAGATTGATCACGCAGTTTGAGATGATCACATCTACAATGCCATCTGCCACCGGAAGATTCTCGATCTCACCCAGGCGGAAATCCACATGCTTGAAGGTTGTCTTTGCCAGGTTCTGGCGTGCTTTGGCCAGCATTTCAGGAGTCATGTCTACGCCGATCACATAGCCTTGTTCCCCGACGGCACGGGCTGCCAGGAAGCAGTCGAATCCACCGCCACATCCCAGGTCAAGGACCGTCTCACCGGGTTTCAAACCAGCGATTGCCTGAGGGTTGCCACAACCCAGGCCCAGGTTTGCTCCCTGTGGTACAACAGACAGGTCCTGTTGGGAATAACCGAGGTTGGCGGAAATTGAGATAATGTCATCTTCCGAACTGCCCCCACAGCAGGAGGATGAACCAGCGTAGCAGGAACTGACCTTGCTGTAATTCTCACGGACATGATGGCGAATCTGGTTGGGGTCTGATTGTGGCATAGGTTTAATCTCGCAACTAATTGTTTAACAGCATTATACCCCTGGCGCACACGATCCTGGTATCGCCGATCCTGAGGGGCAGGATGAGGCTTTTCTTTTTCCCGCCAAGCACCAGGTCAAAGCACTCGATCAAGTTCTGGATGTGCGGAAATGCTTACAATGGGAAATCATCTCAACGAAACTCAAA
>CAYSZB010000060.1:8928-13752 GCA_964435475.1 uncultured Anaerolineaceae bacterium
TGACCACGGTACATCACGGCGATGCGGTCGGAAAGACCCATGATCTCATCCAACTCGGCTGAGATCAACAACACAGCCACGCCCTGGTCTCTCATTTTTACCAAGGTCTTGTGAATGTATTCAATTGACCCGATATCCAGCCCACGGGTGGGTTGGTTGGCAATGACGATCTTGACCTGACGGCTCAACTCGCGTCCCACGATCACTTTTTGCTGGTTGCCGCCGGAAAGGTTGCCTGCAATGGTGTGGGGTGAAGGTGTGCGCACGTCGAAGCGTTGGATCAACTCGACTGCATTTTCCAGGATGGCTTTTTCATCGCGGATGGCACCCCTGGAGTAAGGTTGCTGGTAATAAGTGCACAACACAAAATTGTCAGTAAGTTCATAAGGCAGAACAAGACCGTGCTTGTGGCGGTCTTCTGGGATATGGGCCATGCCGTTTTCAACCATTACCCTGGGGGACTGGATGGGCATTGTTTTACCATCCAGGATGATCATCCCTTCATCGGGCTTACGCAGTCCGGTGATCGCTTCGACCAATTCAGTCTGGCCATTTCCCTGGACGCCTGCCAGTCCAAGGATCTCGCCCGCCCTTACTTCGAAGGACACATTATGCACTGTGTGCATCTGGCTGGAGCCCTTGACAGTAAGATGTTTTACCTCAAATACAATTTCTTTTGGTTGGGCTATTCCTTTTTCCACCTGGAGGAGAACTTCACGACCCACCATCATGTTGGCCAGTTCTTTCTCACTGGTCTCGGATGGGATGGTTTCTCCGACGACCTTACCCCGCCGCATCACGATGATACGATCAGCGATTTCCAGCACCTCTTTCAGCTTGTGGGTGATGAACACGATCGATACGCCTTGCTCCTTGAGAATTTTTATAATTCCAAAGAGGTCATTTGTCTCCTGCGGGGTGAGGACAGCGGTGGGTTCATCCAGGATAAGGATATTGGCATGACGATAGAGCGCTTTTAGGATCTCGACACGCTGCTGTACACCAACCGGTATGTCTTCGACAACTGTGTCAGGATCGACCTCCAGCCCGTAAAGGTTGGATAATTCAATGATCTTCTGGCGTGCTTTCGATTTGTTTATAAAGGGACCCCAGAGAACCTCAGATCCCAGGATGATGTTTTCAAGCACAGTAAATACCGGCACGAGCATGAAATGCTGATGGACCATACCAATGCCTGCCTTGATGGCATCGTTGGGGTTCTTGATGGGAGAAGACTTACCGTTTAACAATATCTCGCCAGAATCCTGGCTATACAGTCCATAGATGATATTCAGCAGGGTGGTTTTACCAGCGCCATTTTCACCCAAAATCGCCAGGATCTCGCCTGTTTTCAATTGGATGTCAACATCGACATTGGCTTTGACACCTGGGAAATCTTTACAAATATTTTTGGTTTCCAGTACATAATTCGGTTCCATGGTCACTCCTTCTCGTAGGGTTCACCCTCAGCGGCTGGTGGCCTGGAGCGACCCACAAAACCTGAAACGACAATGATGGTGAGCACATAGGGGATGATGCCGATGAACTGGTGTGGAATATCAAATGTACCCATGAACTGGAACTGGGTCTGCATGGCATTGGCAAAGCCAAAGAGCAGCGCTGCCAGCCAGGCGCCAATGGGGTTCCACTTCCCGAAGATCATCACCGCCAGGGCTACGAAACCGCGACCGTTGGTCATGCCTCGCTCAAATGAACCTACTGCCTCAAGGGTCAGGAAAGCCCCGGCAAGTCCGGCAATTGCGCCGCCAACGATGGTGTTGATGTAACGCGTTCGGAAAACATTGATCCCAAGGGTATCGGCTGCGCGGGGATGTTCACCAACCGAGCGCGTGCGTAAACCCCAGGGCGTCATGAAGAGGTAGATCTGCAGCAGGAAGACCAATGCGATGGCTGTGTAGGTTATCGGTGGGTTGTTGAAGAGAACCGGTCCCACCAGGGGAATCTCAGCCAGCCCACCAAGCGGGATGGGTTGCAACTTGCCCTTGGTGGTCATGCCAGTCTGGTATAGGAAACCGGTCAGTCCGAGAGCCAGGATATTGATCACTGTTCCCCCAATGATCTGGTTAAGTTTAAGAGATACCGAGGTGAATGCCAGCAGCATTCCAAGCAGCCCACCCGTAAGGGCACCGACAATAACCGATAGGAGCAGGTTACCACTCCAGACATTCATCATATAAGCTGTCCATGCAGAAAGGAGCATTTGGCCTTCAATACCGATGTTGACGATACCCGCCCGTTCGCAGAGAATGCCACACAACGCTCCAAGTATAAGGGGCGTGGACTGCCGGATGGTGGATGCTAACACTGCCTGTGTGACAGCGGGATTAAGTCGGTAAAAAATGATGATGGCAATCAACAGGAGTGTTGCCAGAACAGAAGGAATGATATACCGCTTATAACGGTACCAGAAAGAATAAGTTTTTACCTGCGACAACGATGAGCTGGTCATTTTTGCCCCCAACTGGTGGTCAAGGTAACTTCTTCTGCAGATTCCTTGCGAACGCGGATGATCCAACGCACGATCATGTCAGCCGAGACGAAGAACAACATCAGCGCCTGGATCACATCCAGTATCTCTTTTGCAACCCCGGCTTCAAACTGCATGACATTTGAACCGGCTTTCATCGCACCGATCAGCAGTGCTGCCGGGATGACACCCAGGGGGCTGGTACGTCCCAGAAGGGCAATGGTGATGCCGTCAAATCCCAGGCCTGTATTAAACCCGGGTTGATAGCGGTACACCACACCCTGGGTCTCCACTGCGCCACCAATACCAGCCAACAAACCGCTGATGACCAGGGTAAGAACCAGGATCATTTTGGTGCGCATACCGGCGTACTTTGCGGCATGCGGGTTGAGCCCTACAGTGCGGATTTCAAAGCCCAGGTTGGTCTTGCCCAGGATATACCAGATAAGCACAGATATTACAATGGCGATCAGGAAACCCACAGGCACCGGGCCTATGAAGGGGATGCGGGCAGATTGTTCGATCTGGGGTGTCATGGCAACCACATTGCCTGGGCTGGTATCCTTCCATGGACCATCTGCCAGGTAATCAGTGATGTTGATGGCGACATAATTAAGCATGATGGTGGTGATCACCTCGTGGGCGCCGGTGAAACTGCGTAACATGCCAGGAATAAAACCATAAAATGCACCAGCAAGCCCGCCACCGATGAGTGCCAATGAGATATGAAGGACTGGCGGCAGTCCTTTCAACGAAAACCCGATAAATGCAGAGGTAATGGCACCCAATAGCAGTTGTCCCTGGGCACCGATGTTGAACAATCCAGCTTTAAAGGCAAAAGCTACTGCCAGACCGCTGAAGATCAGGGGTGTGGTCTTTTCGAGGGTACGTTGCAGGTATTTGGTGGAGCCAAAGGCACCCTTGAAGAGTGCAAGGTAGGCTTTGATGGGTGAGACGCCTGTCGCCAGCAGGATGATCGCCCCAATAATTAGAGCGAGGATAATTGCAACCAGTGGTACACGGATGCTGCGCCATATCGATAATAACCAGTTTGCTGGTTTCTTAACGGAAGTTTCTGCGGTCATTTATTGAGAGAACCTCCTTTCATATGTATCAATTATAAATCAAGGCGACGCTGTTGCGTCGCCTTGAATCTTAACTTAATCTCTTAAACTTGTGAGAATATGTAGGTTACTGGAGCGTGATCTGACCAGCATCATAGGCTGCTTCAGCTTCGGCCAGTTTGTCCTTGATCGCCTGGGTTACCACAGAATCAAAGTCATGGAAAGGAGCCAACCCGGCACCACCAAAGAAATTACCACTTGGGAAAGCGCCATCCTTGGCTAACTTGATCAGATCGAAGACCCCGGGGGTGATCAGTTTCATTGCGGAAGAGACAAGGCAGGCATGTGCTTCCGGAACTGTTTCCCACTGATCAGAGTCAACACCGATGCAGAAAGCACCAGCTTTGGCTGCGGTCTCAATGAGCGCACCATTACCGGTCTTGCCACCAGCACCGAAGACTACATCCGCACCCTGTTCCAGGGCCTGTTTGGCGGTTGCAGCACCCCACTCAGGATCGGTGAAGGCTACATCCATGCCACCGGGATGGTAGGTTGAAATGACGTTGATCTCAGGATTGACATACTTTGCGCCGGCAATGTAGCCCAGGTTGAAGGAAACAACCGGGGGAACCAGGTCGGTGCCAAGTACAGCCGCAACTGTGTTGGATTTGGTCAAACTGCCAGCCAGAACACCAGCCAGAAAGCCAGATTTGCCTTCATCGAAGATCAGGCCGGCTACGTTCGGGACGGTCTCACTCCATTGACCCTGGTCAACACCAATGAACTTGACATTGGGATTGGCTTTGGCGGCTTCGACAGTGGCTGTGCCAAGGGCAAAACCGACGGTCACGATGACATCAAAGCTTTTGTCAATGAAGAGCTGCATATTGGAGGCATAGTCTTTGGCGTCTTTGGTTTCAACATAGTTGACAATCGCACCCAACTCAGCTTCAGCCTTCTTGACGCCTTCCCATGCGGACTGGTTGAAAGATTTGTCGTCCACTTCGCCGACATCCGTCACCAAACCGACACACAGGACCTCTGCTTTGGCACAATCAGCTTCAGTTGCTTCTTTTGGACCACAACCAGCCAAAAGCATGCTGGTGATGATCAGGAAGCTCAATACGGTAAAGATCTTTTTGCTCATATTTTCTCCTTCTCCAAACAAAAAATGATTTTGATGCATGTATTAAAACCGAATTAACAAGTCATGCAGTATTTCATAGTATAAGTCGAATGCTCAAACTTGACAAGATGAATCTATTCTTTTAA
>CAYSZB010000061.1:0-13460 GCA_964435475.1 uncultured Anaerolineaceae bacterium
CTGCCAGGGATATCCAGGCAGCAATTCTCTGGACCAGTAAAGCAATTGAATTGCTGGATGGCTGTTCCAACCAGAATATTCATCCCACAGACTGGCGAACCCGTTTTATTTATCGCATGGATCGTCTCCAGCGTAAAACATCCTGAAATATCACACTTTCTTGGAAAATTTTATACCTTTTATACTGGATTGATTAATCTGAAATTAATCATTACCTGACGATATTGACTCTTTTGGGGTATCTGCTTAAAATTCAACCTCGGATATTAATATCCATTTAACAAACCAAATTTAAGGAGCGAAGAGAATGAAGAAATTAGTGTTGTTTTTGTTTGTTGCCATTATGGCGATCTCCCTCGTGGGATGCGGCCCTAAGGCAGGCGAGGTGGCTGAGAGTGAGACAAAAGTCTACAATGTTGTCAGCCTGGTTAATGGTAATCTTGGTGACAAATCCTTCTTTGATTCAGCAGAATCAGGTTTGAAAACACTTGCCGATGCTGGTCGGATCACCTATAAGACCATCGAAATGGGCGGCACCGATCAGGATCAACCCAAGTGGCTGGAAACCCTCAACGAAGTTGCCAGCACTGGTGAATACGACCTTGTCATCGTCGGTACCTGGCAGATGCCTGATTACCTCAAGGAAGTTGCCACGGCATATCCCGATCAGAAATTCCTGATCTACGATGATGCCTCCTACGTTGGTCAGAATGCCAATGTGGTAAATATCACCTACAAGCAGAATGATATGGGCTACCTGGTAGGCACCTTCGCCGCCGGCATGACCACCCAGGCTTCTGTTGCCAACATCAACCCCGATGCTGTGGTTGGTTTCATCGGTGGCATTGACAGCCCGGTCATCAATGACTTCCTTTATGGCTTCCTTCTCGGTGCACAGGCTACCAATCCTGACATCAAAGTGGACACCCGCTACGTCAACAGCTATGTCGATACCGCAACGGCCAAGGAAATTGGCCTTTCCATGATCAACGACAACAACTGTGACATCATCTGGGGTGTTGCCGGTTTGTCCGGTAACGGTGGTGCTGAAGCCGCCCTCGAGAGTGGCAAAGCCTGGTTCATTGGTGTTGACTCCGACCAGGAGCTGACCCTTTCTCCCGAACTGGCAGCGATCACTCTGACCTCTGGTCTTAAGAATGTTGGTCAATCCATCGTCTGGCTCTTCGATGAGTGGGATGCTGGCCGCACCTATTGGGGCACCCAGGTTAACCTTGGTATCAGTGAAGGTGGCGTTGGTGTCGTAGTTGACAAGAACTTCGCCAAAGTTGCTCCCAAGGCCGTACAGGACGCTGTCCTCGCTGCCCAGGAAGCCATTGTCAAGGGTGAGATCGTCGTCCCAACCGCTATCGGTGACACCACCAACGCTGTGGTCACCCTGCGCGACGCACTGCAGCCGTAATAGTCAATTAAATAGCGCATTTTTGCGCGTCATGACAATATCGAGGGGAGCCTGACCGCTCCCCCCGATTTTAAATTAATACGAATTGGAAACCCGTCTATGGAACAAGAAAACAATATTGTCCAAATGAAAGGGATCAGCAAGGTTTATCCCAACGGAATCGCAGCTAACCAAAACGTAGACTTTTTTGTTCGCCAGGGGGAGATCCATGCACTGATGGGGGAAAATGGTGCCGGAAAATCAACCCTGATGAAAATTCTATTTGGATTGGAACAACCGACCAGCGGTGAGATTATTGTCAATGGTGAATCCGTCCACCTATCCTCTCCCACGGTTGCCATTTCCAAAGGTATCGGCATGGTTCATCAACATTTCATGCTTGTACCCAGTTTGACAGTTGCTGAAAATATCATTCTTGGGATGGCCCCGGTTAAAAATGGTCTCTTTATTGATTACAAGAAAGCAGTTCAAATAACCGAGGAAGCAGCCAAAAAATTCAACCTGAAGGTTGACCCGGAAGCCAAGGTCATGGATATCCCGGTCGGCATGAAACAAAAAGTTGAGATCCTCAAAGCCCTGGTCCGTGGCGCACGGATCCTGATCCTTGATGAACCCACCGCAGTATTAACCACCCAGGAGACTTCTGAATTATTTAAGGAACTTGTAAACCTTAAAGAGCAAGGCTTTACGATAATCTTTATCTCCCACAAGCTGGTTGAGATCAAACAGCTGACAGACAGGCTTACCATCATGCGTGGCGGTAAATCCATGGGAGTGTATGAGACAGCGAACATCAGTGAACAGGAAATTTCCCGATTGATGGTTGGTCGCGATGTGGTTTTGTCAGTTGAAAAAGAAAAATCACAACCTACAGATGTCGTCCTCCAGGTGCAGAACCTGGAATACACCAATCGCTGGGACAAGAAAATGCTTGATAACGTTTCCTTCTCAGTGCGAAAAGGCGAGATTCTCGGCATCGCTGGTGTGGAGGGCAATGGTCAGCGGGAACTGGTCGAAATGTTATTCAACCTCAACACCCCAGACTCAGGCACTGCAACGGTCATTGGAAAAAGCATCATCAACACCCCCCAGAAGAAGATCCGCGAGTATGGCGTATCCCTGGTCCCGGAAGACCGCATGACCTATGGCATTGCAGATGCTGCAAGCATCGAAGAAAATGTCATTTCAGACCGTTATTCGCAGAAGAAATTCAATAAAGGTCCATTCTTCAACATGCGCTTTATCCACAAGGAAAGCGATAACCTGATCGATGCCTTTACGATCCTATGCAAAACCCGCAAACAGCAGGTCAAGATGCTTTCAGGCGGTAATATTCAGAAAGTGGTGGTTGCCCGCGAGTTATCAAGCAACCCGACCCTCATTATTGCCGATCAACCCACCCGCGGCATTGATGTAGGTGCCACGGAATTCATCCGCAAGAAGATCGTTGAATTGAGCCGCGCAGGCGCTGCTGTTGTTCTCGTATCTGCCGATCTTAATGAGGTCATGGAACTCAGTGACAGCCTGATCGTCATGTACGGCGGAAGGATCGTTGCTTATTTCGAGGATACCGCCCAGTTGGATGACGTAATTATGGGTGAATACATGCTGGGCCTCAAGCACCAGACTCCCGAGGAAATTGCGAAGGTGTGTCATGAGCGATAGACGAATGCTTATGTTTAACATATTGCGGGGCGCGGCAGCCATTATCCTGGCGCTGGCGGTCGGAGCAATATTCATATTTTTTAGCTCAGATGAACCATTCACTGCCCTGAGATATTTACTGATCGGCCCTTTGGTCAGCATCAGGAATGGGGTCATGTCATTCAACACCCAGGGACTTTACACAATCCTGGCTGCCATGATCCCGACTATCTTCACCGGTCTTGCTGTGTGTGTCATGTTCTCTGCCAACCAGTTCAACCTGGCAGGTGAAGGCAGTGTCATGCTGGGTGGTTTTGTCAGTGCTTTGGTCGCAATTTACCTGCCCATGGCAACCGGTCTGCACCCAGTGGTCAGTGTGTTAGTGGGTGGACTTGCCTGTGGCGTGATCATGTTGATCCCAGCAGTATTAAAAGTCAAACTGGGAGCCAGTGAGATGGTGACATCTTTGATGATGAACTACATCGTTATGTTCATTATCCTCCATTACCTCAATTTCAACTTCGCTGATCGCAGCAAAGGTGCCACACAGTCATTTCCTTTCGAGTCTACAGCCCTAATCCCACAGATGGTCGAGGGTAACTCAAAGCTCTCCTGGGGTTTTGTTGTAGCCCTTTTATTTGTGGTAATTGTTGCTTTGTTCATGTACCGCACGAAATGGGGATATGCCATCCGCATGATCGGCATTAACCAGCCATTCTCCAAGTACTCTGGCATGAAGGTGGGCGCAACCATCATCCTTTCCCAGGTGATCGGCGGCATCCTTTCAGGCATTGGCGGTGGCATTGAAGTTCTTGGCCGATATAACACTTTCCTGTGGAGGGAACTTCCTGGTTATGGTTGGACGGGTATCACAATAGCCATTTTAGCCAAAAATAACCCGATCTTTGTCCCGTTTGCCGCTTTCTTCATTGCCTACCTGGACAAAGGCTGTCAACTGATGTCGACTTACAGCGATGTTCCATCCGAAATGATCGATATCATCCAGGCATCCATTTTCCTCTTCTTTGCTGCGGAACAGTTCCTTGCCAAGTACCGCCAGAAGATCGTTGTCAAGAGCACTCAACTGGATCTTGCGAGACGCTCCGAAGCAGCAACAGCTAAAGAAAGGGGCAAAGCATAATGTTTGAGCAACTGTTTTCTATGATTTTCAAGGCAGACTTCCTGTTTGCCGTGATCCGCATCACCGCTCCGATCCTTTTTGCTGCCCTGGGTGCCGTTATTGCCGAAAAAGCGGGCGTGGTCAACATTGGTCTCGAAGGTATCATGATGATCTCAGCCCTGTTCGGGGTGCTTTTCAGTTACTGGACCCAAAGTTGGGTGGTTGGTGTGATCGGTGCCATGATCATCGGTGTCCTCCTGGGTCTATTGATGGGTTTCTTTGCCCTTAAATTGAAAACGGATATCATCCTCGCCGGTATTGCCATCAATATGCTGGGTGGCGGCGGCACGATCTTCCTGCTCTACATGTTCACTGGCATGCGTGGTAACACAGGCTCGCTTGTCAGCCCCAACATCCTCATCCCTGTCGTCAATATCCCCTTGATCAAAAATATCCCGATCCTGGGTGAGATACTCTCCGGGCACTCAGTGCTGACTTACATAGCATTCCTCTTTGTCTTCCTGATGTGGGTCCTGCTGTATAAGACCTCTTTGGGTTTGAATATCCGTGCAGTGGGTGAAAACCCCAATGCTGCCAGCAGCGTGGGTGTCTCTGTTTTGCGCATCAAGTATATCGCCATCGCGCTCTCCGGTGCCATGGCAGGGCTGGGTGGTGCATTCATGTCCATGTATTACTCCCAGGGCTGGAACTCAGGCATGGTTGCCGGGCGCGGCTTCATTGCACTGGCCGCCCAGGCGATGGGCAGGGGTGAGCCGGTCGGTGCCATGCTGTCTTCGCTGTTATTTGGCCTGGCGCAAGCCCTGCGCACCAAAGTTTCAGGATTGCAGGGTGTCAGCAGCTATCTGGTCTCCCTGATCCCGTATGTCGTAACGGTGCTCGGACTGGTCCTTTATGCAATTAGCACCATCAAAAAGGTTAAGAAACATAAAGATCAAGAGGCGAAAGAGTAAACATTATGAAAAAGATCCCCGTTATCTTAAATGGTGATCCTGGTCATGATGACGCGATCGCATGGGTACTCGCCAAGGCGAGTCCCATGCTTAATATCCTGGCCTGTACCTCCGCCTGTGGAAACCAGACAATTGAAAAGACCACGTACAACTCCCTGCGTATTATGGCACTGATCGGCCTTGCCGTGCCTTTTGCCCAGGGTCTTGCCAAACCGTTATTTGCCGAACCGATCGTCGCCCCTAATGTGCATGGCCAATCCGGTTTGGACGGTCCAAAACTGCCCGAACCAGCCATCCAGCCACTCAAGATCAGTGCGGTCGAATTAATGGCCAATATCCTGGAAACAAGCAGTGAGCCTGTCACCCTGGTACCCACTGGTCCCCTGACCAATATCGCCGCCCTCCTGCTTCTCTACCCGCATCTCAAGTCCAGGATCGCCCATATTTCGTTGATGGGCGGTGGGCTTAGCACGGGCAACTGGACCCCGGCTGCAGAATTTAACATCCTGGTGGATCCCGAAGCAGCTGATATTGTCTTTCGCAGCGGCATCCCCATCACCATGGCCGGCCTGGATGTGACCAATAAAGCACTTGTTTTCCTGGGCGACTTTGAACGCATCCGAGCTTTAGGAAACCCGGTAGCCAGGGTCGTAGCTGACTGGCTGGAATTCTTCTACGCATTTCACCGCGAGAGAGGCTATCCCGGTGCTCCCATGCATGATGCGGTCTCGGTGGTTGCCCTCATCAAACCTGAAATCCTGACCATGCATGATTACCACGTCGAAATTGAGACAACCGGCACCTATTGCCGGGGTATGACCATCGCCGATCACTTCCGCCTGAGGGGTGGACATGCACCCAATGCCAGGGTGATCACTGCCATCGACCGCCAGGCGTTTGTCGACTTGATGGTTGAGTTGATCGCCACATACGGGGAGGACCACCATGAATAAGATACCCGTTATTCTGGATTGTGATACCGGGGTGGATGATGCAGTTGCCATCATGCTGTTGAATAAATTGCCGCAATTCGATCTTATCGCCCTTACTTCCGTTGCCGGTAATGTCCAGGTGGAAAAAACCACCCGCAACACACTGGCAGTCTTGGAACTGATCGGTGCAGACATACCTGTGTACAAAGGCGCAGCCATACCCCTCGTGCGTGATCAGGTAATTGCCACTTATGTGCATGGGGAAGATGGCCTGGCTGGGATTAATCTCCCCTCTACGCGCATGCCTGTTCCAGGAATTGCTGCCTGGGATGCGATCCACCAGGAAGCTGTCAAACATAATGGCAGCCTGGAGATCATCGCCATTGGGCCGCTGACCAACCTGGCACTGGCTTTCATGAAATACACCGACCTCGCTGGTCTGATCAAACGGATTGTCATCATGGGGGGTTCAACAACTTACGGCAATGTTACCCCTGCCGCAGAATTCAATATCTTTGCCGATCCTGAAGCCGCTGATATTGTCTTCAGCTCTGGTGTGCCTGTCCACATGTGTGGCCTGGATGTCACCATGCAGGCTTATCTGCTGCCTTCAGAAGTGGACCAGGTCGGCGCTTTGGACAACCCGCCTGCCAGGTTCTTCCACGCTGCCGTACAGAACGTCCAGGCTTTTTCAATCCAGCATGGTTTGAAAGGCATGTGCTTCCATGATCCCGTTGCCGTGCTATATGCTGCCGACCCATCGATCTTCACCGTCCACCCGGTTGGTATACGGGTTGAAACCCTCGGTCTTCTGACCAAAGGCAAAACAGTGACCGACCTGTATAGTGATGCCAAATGGGAGAAGAACGGCTTTATTGTCACAGACCTAGACCGGGAAGCTTTCCGCCAGCAGGTTTTTGACCTGATGTCCCAATATTAATCAAAAAAAGGCTTCCTGTTTCGTAGGAAGCCTTTTTTGAGTTAATTGCAATCATAAACGCGTGAAAGCTTCCAGGGCAGTCAATATCTCGTTCTTCTCACCCTGCATTGCCAGTGACTCACCATCCACATATTGTGCAATCGAGTCAGCTGTATCCTGCTCAAACGCAACCACGTTATTTAATATGCTGGCTGTCCTTACGCCCCTTAGCATCCCGATCGTAAACAATGCCGCTGTCTCCATATCAGCACCAAGCACTTTGTGTTTGGACCAGAAAGCGTCAATTTCGGTTTCCTTATCGGTGTAAAAGCTGTCATGACTGCGGGCCACGCCTACATGGAAACGAATACCATGCTGCCTGGCAGCATCAATGCAGGCGATCATCAGGAAAGGATCCGGTACCGCCGGGAACGCTGCATCAATGTATGTTTTGGATGTCCCTTCATCCCGCACCGCCCCATTGACGATCACCAGGTCCCCCACCCGCACCTCCGGCTGCAGGCTTCCACAACTGCCAATGCGGATCATTGCTTCAACCCCGATATTGCGCAGTTCCTCAACTGCGATGCCGGCTGAAGCACCACCGATCCCTGTTGAGACAGCCAGGACTCTCAGTCCCTTATAAACGCCGACCAGGCTGCGGAATTCCCGGTTATATGCCAACTCACTAACATCGGATAAAAAAGGTGCGATTCTATCCAGGCGTGCGGGATCGCCCGGTAAAAGTGCATACTTTGCATTCACAGTGCTATCGAGACGGATATGAGGTTGTAGATTGCCCATCAGGTCACTTCCTAAGATGAATTTCCAAAAGTATAATGGAGAAAATAACAAAAAGCAATTAAATTGAGGGTTTCATGCGCATCTTAAACTTTGGTTCGCTCAATATTGACTATGTTTACCAGGTGGATAAATTTGTCCAGCCTGGCGAAACCAAAGCCTGCAAACAGTTGATCGTGAATTGTGGCGGAAAAGGTCTTAACCAATCGATCGCTGCTGCCAGGGCGGGCAATGAAGTTTTCCATGCCGGCTTGATCGGTAGGGACGGTATGCAACTTGTCGAAAAACTAACCTCCAATGGAGTCGACATTTCCCTTATGGAAAATTCTGATGATCTCAGCGGCAATGCCATCATCCAGGTGGATGAAACCGGTCAGAATTGCATCCTCCTCTTTGGCGGAACCAACCGCCAGTTGACCAAAGCCCTAATCGACCGGGTTTTGGATAAATTCCCGGCTCCAGGCCTGGTTCTTTTACAGAATGAAACCAACCTTGTGGAGTACATCATCACTTCAGCTCATCAGAAAGGCCTCTCAATCGCCCTGAACGCCGCCCCCATGGATGTCCAGGTCAACAATTATCCACTTGAACTACTGGATTGGTTGATCATCAACGAGGTGGAAGGCAAACAGATTGCGCACTGCCAGGAAGAGGAATCTATCCTGCCAATACTTTCAAATCGCTATCCAAATTTGAGCATCCTTTTAACCCTTGGCAAACATGGTGCAAAATGCCGCCACCAGGGAAAGACAACCACGATCTCAGCCTATAAAGTGAAAGCCATTGACACAACAGCTGCCGGCGATACCTTCATCGGGTATTTTCTGTATGGTGTCCTGAACAACTTTTCCATAGCAGAGTCCCTGGAACTGGCAACGACTGCCTCAGCCATCTGTGTTCAGCACATTGGCGCATCCGATTCAATCCCAACCAGGGATGAGGTTGAATTGATCATGTCAAGTGGTATATTGGGTCATCTCTCTTTGCAGGTAGAGTAGCTGGAATAGTAAGAGGAAATTAAACAAAATTTATGGAATTTGCCCGGGAAGTATTGGCCATTAAATCGGAAATGATCTCCTGGCGCAGGGCTCTGCACCAGGAACCCGAACTTTCCTTCCAGGAACTTCAAACTTCGGCCTTCATAGAGCAGCATTTACGCCAATTTGGCAATGTACAGGTAAACCGGCCTACAAGAACAGGTGTGCTGGGCACGCTCAAGGGCACCAAAGCCGGGATACCCATGAAACTGGGCATCCGGGCAGACATTGACGCCCTACCCCTAGACGAAAAGAACGATCTACCTTATGTTTCGCAGAACCCGGGAGTCATGCACGCCTGTGGGCATGATGGTCATACCGCCATCCTGCTGGCGCTGGCAAAACTACTCTCGGCCAGCAAAGACACTTTTTGTGGTGAAGTCCGCCTGATTTTTCAGCATGCTGAGGAACTTCCCCCGGGTGGCGCAATCGAACTGGTGAAGGCGGGTGCTGTTGAAGGTCTGGATGCCATGCTGGGCTTGCATCTTTCCACCAACTGGCCTACCGGCGCCTTCGGCATCAAGACCGGTGCCCTCACTGCCGCCGTCGACCGCTTTGACATCATCCTGGAAGGCAAAGGCGGTCACTGTGCCTACCCCGAGCAAACCCGTGACCCCATTATTGCGATGGCCGAACTGATCCTTGCCATCCAGTCGATCGTTTCAAGGCGCATTGACCCGCTGGATCCTGCAGTGGTGTCAATTTGCATGGCAAATAGCGGCACAGCCTATAACATCATCCCGGGAGGGGCATCGATCAGTGCCTCGGTGCGGACCTTCAGCGAGCAGACCCGCAGCCTGGTCGAACAGGAAGTGCAGCAGTTGACAGCCGGCATCTGCCAGGCAAACGGTCTCAGTTATACAGTGAAATATCAGCAAGGGTATCCCTCGGTGGAAAATGATGCCAGGCTGGCAGGGATTGCCAGCCAGGTGATCGCACAGCGATTTGGGAATGAATTCACCAATCAGATCGGGGTGATCATGCCAGGGGAGGACTTTAGCTATTACCTGGAGGGCAGACCGGGTTTCTTTGTCGAATTGGGCTCAAGGGACTCTGAAACCGGGTGTGACCAGCCCCACCACAATTCATTGTACCGCCTGGACGAGAAAGCACTCATTTTTGGCCTGCAGTACTTCATGGATATGGTACGCCAACTCCTGGACGGCAGCGGAAAAGCCCTTAAATCTTAGAACAGGTCTAAAACACCCGGAGCGCTCTCACCGTAGGATAAGTGGCAAGAACAGGAAAGGCGCACGGGCAGCAAATTCAAAGGCACCCATATCGCAGCGCGCACCGGGAACGCTATCGCCATCCGCCGGGCGGAAGTAGCTGCGCTGGTCGGTCAGGGGGCAGTTCGCCGGGTCGCCGGCATCGATGGCAGGGCTGTCAAAACGCAGGGCATGCATTAAAGTGAACCCGCCATTATTTGCCGGGGCAAGCAGGTTCGGGTTCGAAGCGATGTTGCCAACCCCTGTAGACCCTCCCTGGATATCGCTGTAGGTGATCAGCGGCGTGCTGTCCAATTCACTGAAAACCTGGTCAGGAGCGTTGCTCCACAGGATGGTGTTGCGAATCACAGGGCTGCTGTAATAATGATTGTCAACCCCACCACCTACCCCCGTCGCGCCTATCGCCCTGTTATTGAAAAAGGTGACATTGGTCAGGGTGGGACTGCAGTAATTCTCATTGCTCATCCCTCCGCCGCTATACAAAGCAATATTACCCGAGAAGGTCACATTCGTCAGGGTTGGATTGCTGGTTTCAAAATTCTTGATGCCACCCCCTTCAATATCTGCCTTATTGGCAGAAAAAGTCACGTTGACCAGGGTTGGGCTGCTGTGATCCCAGTTCATCATGCCTCCACCCAACCAATCCGTGAAGTTCTCAACAAAAGACACATCGGTCAAGTTAGGGCTGCTGTAGGTCTTATTAAACATGCCACCACCGCCGCCGAAACTGACATTTGCATCGGTCCCATTTTGAGAAAATGTGACCCTGGTGAGGGTTGGGCTGCTGGTGTTCATGTTACACATGCCGCCACCCCTGTAAGCAGCAATGTTCTTGTTAAACGTGACATCATAAAGGACAGGGCTACTGTCATCTCCATATACGCCACCACCTTGATCGGCGGTATTCCTAGAAAAGGTGACATCAGTAAGCAACGGGTTGCTGGCATCATTGTACATTCCGCCGCCATAGACTGCGTTATTGGCGGAAAATGCCAGGTGAGCCAAAGTCGGGCTGCTGGAGCTGTTAACCATGCCACCGCCAGAGTTGTGTATTGTGCCATTGGCATTACCCAGTTTGATGGTAAAACCATCGAGGATGGCGGTAGCATCCAAACCGCTGCTGCTCACCACATGATAACTGTTATCACCAACAGAACCCGTTTCACCAATATCACCGCTGAGCGTGGTGACATGGGTCAGCCAGTTGCGCTGAGCCAAGGCAGTTTCATTGCCAGAAAAGCCACCATAAACTGCCACACCCGGTTTCAATTGGAAAGTGGCTGTTCGTGGATCAGCAGGATCCACCGCAAAGGATGGTGTATGTGCACCTTTTGCCACCCATACCTGGAAACCGGGTTGGGCATGGTAAAGGGCAGTCTGCAGGTCACAGGCATCCGCCCACGACGAGCAGTAACCTTTTGCATCCACCTTGACATAGAGAATGGGTCCGGTCAGCTCAAATGCGCCGTATTCATAGGCCCCCATGTCTGTGCGTGCCCCGGGAACCGCATCACCATTGATCGGGCGAAAGTAACCGCGCTGATCAGTAGGAGGGTAGTTAAGCGGGTCACCAGCATCGATGGCGGGACTGCCGGCGCCAAGGGCATGCGTCTGGCTGAAACCGCCATTATCTTGAAGAGCCCCTAATAAAGGATCAGCGCTGATGATGTTTGAACAGGAAAGATAGTCTTGCACAGGGCATCCTCCCTGGAGATCGCTGTAGGTAATATAAAAATTTGAACCAGGGTTTATTACATGCGAAGGTGAATTATTCCACATGATCGCATTCCTGATCGTCGTATTCGAGGATTCGTAGTTATAGATCCCACCGCCTGAATCTGACGCGCTGTTACCGACAAAAGTAACATTGGTCATGGTTGACGGTGAGACAACCAAATTTGCCAGTCCTCCACCTCTGCGTGCCGAATTAGCCGAAAATGTAACATTGGTCAGGGTGGAAAGACTCGCCTGCAGGTTATAGATACCCCCGCCATAATAAGCTGAGGAATTGCCGGAGAAGGTTACATTGGTCAGAATAGAGGTCGTGTAGTGAAAATTAATAATTGCACCACCACCTTTATACAGATCTGCACTACTTCCACTACCCAAAGCCGTGTTATTAATGAAAGAAGCATTTGTCACAAAAAGGCTACCATCATAGGTATATATCGCTCCCCCCGTATTTGAGGCGTAGTTGTTGAAAAAGGTGACGTTGGTCATGATCGGGTGGCTGTTATTATAGTTGCACATACCACCACCATCTAAATTTGCAGTATTACTGTCAAAAGTGACATCATGCAAAGTAGGATTGCTGTCAGTTAAATATATTCCACCTCCCCAAGTGGCGGTGTTATTGGAAAAAGTGACATTAGTGAGGGTTGGAGAGCCAAACAGGAAGGTCATCCCACCTCCCTGGTTGCCCTGGTTGTTGGTAATCAGAAGATTAGATAGTTGGATGTCACAATCATAGCAGTAAAGTCCACCCCCCCAATTATCGGTGTTGTAGCCATCGCTGATGGTGAAACCGTTCAGGATGGTCGTCGAACCCAGGTTACTCCCGATAACAATAATCCGACTGTTGTCTGTTGGGTCATCGGGCTCTCCGAGTTCACCGCTCAGGGTGGTGGGGTTGGACTCCCAATCGCGCTGGGACAGGCTGGTCTCTGTGCCATTAAAGCCGCCGTAAACCGCCACTCCGCTGACCAGGGCAAAGTAAACGTTCTGGTCAGAAACAGCCGGGTAATAGGTGCCGGCTGCCACCCAGATCTCGTTGCCTGCCACAGCCAACCCAAGCGCAGTCTGCAGGGAGCAGGCATCGTCCCAGGAAATGCAGGAGGTGCTGGAACCGGATTCTTTAACAAAGAGGATGTTTTCACCTGCCCGGTAGGAATCCCCGGCTTGCCTCGCAGTTGCTTCGATAATTGGTGTGTACAGGAGCAACACAGCAATTAAAACAAAACAAGCGAATAGACGTATAACTGTCTTCTTCATGGGAGCCTTCTTTTGTAATGAACGATGTTGATGTTGAATAATTATAATCGACTGAAAGCCAAAACCGGGTTGTGAGCCGAATTGGTTTAGTAATCCGGATTCATTTGGTATGTCGTTCTTGAGTCGAGTTGAGGAGCGGGAAAAAAGTATGGATGGTTATTAACGACCCCGGCAATCGGTTAAGTAAGCTCGATTTAAAGTGTGGAAAATATTGGATCAAGACATCTATGGTTCTTTTACTTCAAGCCAGCGTGGAACTGCAATAGCCCCCCTCACCTAAACCTCTCCCCCCGACAGACCAGGTTTGTTAAGCAAGAAACCTCCGTCGGGGGGAGAGGGATTTTAAACAAGTGGGGAATGTTTTTATGTGTTTCGCTTGAGTTACGAGGTGTCAGC
>CAYSZB010000062.1:0-13150 GCA_964435475.1 uncultured Anaerolineaceae bacterium
AGCTAAAGGAGAGAGAAAGAAACGAGTTGGTTTACTTTTGTTCTGTCGGTTCAACCGGCGGCACTTCTACCACTTCCGGTTGGGTCTTGACGATCAATTTAGTTTTCCGGGATAATGCTTTGGCGATCAGGACGATCGTTAAAACCAATATAGCCAGGATGCCAAGCAGGATCAATCCACCCAGGAACCTGAGTGCAGAGAACCCTCCAACCCGACCGCCCATCATGCTATAGCGCGGACTATAGGAAAATCGATCAAAGTGGTTAAAACGGTCAAATCCATTAAAATACTGTCCCATCATGCCACGATACCCGTATGGTGTACCGGGAATGCCCTCCAGGACCGTGCCTTCGGGTAATTCACCGGTGCCTTTGACGATCTCGCCATCTTCTGACACCTGTAACTGCACACACCCTTCGGGTAGTATCCCTGTGCTTGTAGTTACACGTGCAATACTCCGCATCATCCCGATGCGCAGGAAAACGAATGCCGTGCCTACCAACAAGCCGAGAACCAATAACACTGTCAGTGTGATCCACAACCATTTATTTTTCATTTTAAGCCTCCAATTTACCAGATCTGATTGCCATCTTTATACACGATATTCATCCAAAATCATGTAGAAATTATGCATAATATTTATCACTTTCATTTAGTATATTACGTTTATCCTGGCAATGGGGGGTCTGTAGAATGACTCTCGCCAACTAATCCCTGTCAGCCAGTTCGACATTAAAACCGGTCTGGCGGATCTTGTATTTCTTATCGCCAGAGAGCACTTTGCTGACCAGGTCCTCAGGCACATCGACCATCGTCTTATTGTCGCGGATGAAGATCTTGCCGATGCTTGAGCCGGGGATGTCGGCATGGAAGGCGATCGCACCAACCACATCTGCCGGTCGGATGCCCTGGGCTTTGCCGATGTTCATCTTCAACCGTACCATACCCATCTCATGGGAATGTTTATCGTCGCGCACGGTAAAACGCCTGTCGCGGCTGCCCTTAACCGGCTCACGATCAAAATCCGCACGAGGCTTGCGCTCGGGTCTTTTTTCTTTTTCAACCAACGGGCTCATCTCAGCGATCGGGCGGGTCTTTTCGCCGGAACGTGCCACCTTGAGCGCAGCAGCTGCCAGTTCCATGGGGTCAACCCCACTGGCGACCATCAGTTCAACAATGGCGCGTTCTTCCTTGCAGCGCGGTCGGCGCAACCAGACATTGACCTTTTCGATCAGCTCGTCCTGGCGTTTGGACTGGATGTCTTCAACCGAGGGGATGGTGTGTTCGGTCATCGGCTGGCGGGTGAAGTGCTCGATCTCACGCAGTGCGCGGCGCTCGCCCGGTCGGGCAAGTGAAATGGCGATGCCAGCCTTGCCGGCACGCCCGGTGCGCCCGATGCGGTGCACATAGACCTCGGTGTCATCCGGCAGGTCATAATTGAAGACATGCGAAATGCCTTCGATGTCCAACCCGCGGGCTGCAACATCGGTGGCGACCAGCACCTTCACCTGCCCGGCGCGAAAGCGGCTGAGCGTACGTTCGCGGGCATCCTGTGAAAGGTCGCCATTCAGTGCCTCTGCCGGGAAGCCACGCATATTGAGCTCGTTCACCAGGTCGCCGGTGCGGATCTTGGTGCGGGCGAAGATCAGGGCGGAACTGATGGGCTCGACTTCAAAAAGGCGGGTTAATGCTGCCAGTTTGTCTTTTTCATTGACCAGGTAATAGCGCTGCTCGGTGGTGGCAACGGTGACCTGCTCATTCTGGATGCTGACCGTTTTGGGGTCATGCATGTACTTCTCCGCCAGGCGGCGGATTGGTGCGGGCAGGGTGGCTGAAAAGAGAGCGGTCTGCCTCTCAGCGGGGGTCTGGGTTAGAATGGCTTCGATATCCTCGATGAAACCCATCGAGAGCATCTCGTCCGCCTCGTCCAGGACGACAGTGCGCACCTGGGAAAGGTCCAGCTTGCCGCGGTTGATCAGGTCGAGCAGGCGCCCGGGGGTGCCCACGACGATGTCCACCCCACGCCGCAGCTCGGAGAGCTGGTGGGAGTAGGAGGAGCCGCCGTAGATCGCCAGCACGTTGACATCACAGAACTGCCCGAGGGTGGCGGTCATTTCAGAGACCTGCAGTGCCAGTTCGCGGGTGGGTGCTAAAACCAGGGCTTGCGGCAGGTGACCATTGGGGTCGAGGTTGTTGAGGATGGGCAGGGCAAAGGCAGCAGTCTTGCCGGTGCCGGTCTGGGCCTGCCCGGTGACATCGAAGCCTTGCAGCATGAGGGGAATGATCCCCTCCTGGATGGGGGTGGGTTCGGTGTAGCCCAGGGCTACCACCGCCTGCACCAGCTCGGGGCGCAGGGAAAAATGCTCAAATTGATCGGTCATCAAAACTCCATTTTCTATTGCGGCACAGCAGGGAAAGACGCCAGCCGGTGGAAACCGACGGGCGCAGTAAAGCCATGCCTGTTTGTTATTTTGGGGAATGTTTTGATGGTCCTACAAATAATTCTTGCTTACAAGAGTGTCCCTTGCGGCACGCTCTGCCCAACAAAAAACCTGGCTGTGAAGCGCAGGCGTTCATTCAGAACTGCAAAACACGATCCCAAAGTCTCTCACCTGAGAGACGCAATAGTATAACACAGGCGGGCAAAATGCGGTGCGGTGGGATTGTTAAGGATGGGTGAAAAAGAGTTAAAGTCACAAGCTTAAAGCTAAAAGAAAATGAGAAGCTAAAGTAAGATGCTTAATGTCAAAAGGAAACGCAGGGACCTGGTTTTAATTCGATTTCTCGCGCAGTCCTCACCGATGTGCAAGGCAAGATACCAGGGGGCAGAAAACACATAAAGGAACATCCTTGCGAGCAACCGTACCATGTTCACGAATTCCCTAAGCCAACGGATAGGCGGCATGGCAATCTGGTTGTGATCACTGTCCATAAACCAACAAAACCTTTTGGTGATACCCGCCATATTTATTTCTACTTTTCTCTGCCTTTCCCCTGTATGCCTGCGAAAATATCCCTGAGACTGTTTTCGTCGTGCCCTACACCAATACCACTTGTTGCCAAAAATCCCTGAATAACAATACTCGCTTGACCTCATCCTGGCTGACCAGGAATGGAGCAACATCCTTAGCCAAAGCTTCGAAATCATAGCCGGCGATCTTTTCCAGAAGCACATCCCGCAATTCTGTAGGGGAATGGATAGCCATCTTCTGCTCGAGGAAGGAGAAATCCGGTTTAGTTTTGCTGAACAGAAAAGTTATGTCATAGAAATCCCTTCCCTTGGCCCGTTTGCGGTTGATCGCCGTGAAGATCTTCTGTGAAAGTAGCACCTCCAACGGTGTCACCCTGATCTGGGTAAAGATATCGAATTTGTTCAGTACCACAAGTTGTGGTTGATAATCATATCCCTGCGCTGCTGTATCCACCTGGATGAGGATCTTCTCATCTGGATGGGCAGACACACCCTGCTCATATAGCAATTCCGGAAAGCGCAGGTAACAGTGGTAGGCACCTCTGGCCACCTCCCTGATCTCCACATCAAAGCCTTCCAATTCCAGGAAACGTCTAACCTTTTGGATCATGTCTCCAAACGCCTGCCAACTCAGTCCGAAATTGTCGAGGTCGATATCTTCCGAGAAACGGGTGTTTCCATGGATAATGCGCAAAGCAGTGCCGCCTAAAAATGATAACCGGCTGGCTTGTTTGCTTTCAAAGACTGCTTGCAGGATCTTGTATTGCAGGTACTCTCGCAAGATCGCCCGTTGAAACCCCTGAAACTGGGGTGAATATTGCTTTTTAATCTGTTCAAAATCAAGCATTAAGATACTCCATCAAGCCCTCTATCCTGCTGTCCAGTGCCCTTTTGTTAAAAATCTCCAGGTAACTTAATAACAAGCCATTGTCTCTTAATCCTTGCAGGCTTTCCTTGTTCCAACGCAGCCCTTCAAAGTCAGCCTTTGTCTGTATACCTGGATTCAGATACAGGTAATCCAAAACCGCTTTTTCCAAATTTGCGATCCAAAATTTTGTGACAGTGCCGCTATCAATCACCAGGTATCCGAACATATACAGCGGCTTTACGCTGCGATAATTGAAAATTCCCCAGGCACTTTCAAACTTTTTGGTCTTAAGAGAACTGACACTGGTCACGCCAAGAACAGATTCAGGAATAACCCGGTAATAGGCAAGGGCTGACTCAAGGCTGACATATGACGGTTCGTAAAGTTTGTTGGCAACCAAAAATAAAAGATCCTCATTTACACTTTTATCCGCCAGAATATAGTAGCCACCAGCCAGGGGCTTGATCAATTTGCTTTTCTGCCAGGAGGTTAACTGCTGCCGGTGGAAAGACGGATCAAACTTGCGCACGTCATTCAAATTAAAAGCAGGTAAGTCCCTGGCCCAAGACTCGAAAATACGATACTTCATAATCTATTTCTCATTGTAAATGTATTTATTTACATTAAGAAATATAATATCGCAATTTGAACTTTTAGTCAATACATGTCATTAATTCTGAATATGCCAGCCGTTGGGGCGAATCATCCCTGATACGTGACTCTGATGGATCTGGAGGGTTGTCGGGGGATGCTTCGCCCTTACCAGGCACGTCACACCGACGGCAGAAGCGACATGGTTTAAGCCCAGATCAGGCCTTTCTAAAAGATGGTAACAACTTAACCTCGTATAACGATTCGGGGAACTTTTTTTGCAATCCGGCGTCATGGTAATTACAATAAAAATAGTCAAGGAGACTTATTATGAACAAAAAATATATCTATATCATTGCAGGCTTACTGAGCATCATCATTTTAGGTGCATGTGGACAGGTAGCCGCCCCGCAAGCTGCCCAAAACGTCCGTACCCTCTATGTGGACGGATCCGGGCAGGTCACCCTGGTGCCTGATATCGCCTACATCAACATCGGTGTGCGCACCGAAGCCGAGGATGTCAGCTCATCCCTCAGCCAGAACTCAAAACTGGCGGAAGCGATCACTGCTGAACTGAAGCGGCTTGGTGTGGACGAGAAAGACATCAAGACCACCTCGTTCAATGTCTACCCGATGCAGAACTACGACATGGAGGGCAAGGTCACCAAGACCACCTACGTGGTCGAGAATACGGTCAACATCACCGTGCGCAAACTGGCTGACCTGGGCAAACTGCTTGACTCAACCGTCAAAGCCGGCGCCAACAGTATCTATGGTATCAGTTTCGATGTCGAGGACAAAAGCGCAGCCATTGACCAGGCACGTGAGTTGGCCATCCAGGACGCCAAGGAAAAGGCCGAGAAGGTTGCTTCAGCAGCTGGTGTCAAACTGGGCGAGCTCCAGAACGTCAATGTCTACACCTCCAGCGGTGTGACCCCTTACTATGATGCCAAGATGGGCATCGGCGGCGCAGAGTCGATGGCACAAGTCCCGGTTTCCGCCGGCACCCTGATGATCACGGCAACTGCCAGCCTGACCTACGAGATCAAGTAAGGCAAACAAGTTAGTTCAAATAGCAGGACGGTCCAACGACCGTCCTGTTATTATTTAATTTCCCAACATGCGATCCCCATGTTAAAATAGTTAAAAACCAATACCTGGAGGCATTGCATGAAAAATTCCGAGATCAACCCGCTGGATCACCGTACACCTCAATATCCCATCGACATCCTGTTCCCGAAACGCTGGTCGCCGCGGGCGATGAGCGGCGAACCACTGGTGCATGAGCAATTATTGCGCCTTTTCGAAGCGGCCCGCTGGGCACCTTCGGCTGCCAACCGCCAGGAGTGGTTCTTTTTGTATGCCCATCGTGACACACCAGAGTTTGACACATTCTTCTCGCTACTCAACGAGGGTAACCAGGCCTGGTGTCACAAATCCGCTGTTTTGGTTTTAGTGCTTTCAGAGAACAAGAATGCCGAAGGCAAGCCGATGATGCGCACGCACCCCCTATCCGCCGGCATGGCACTGATGAACATCCTCCTGAAAGCAACGGTTTTGGGGCTGGTCAGTCACCCGATGCTCGGTTTTGACGAGATGAGGGCCCGCACAGAACTGCACATCCCGGAACGCTTTGACATCCACTGCATGGTGACGATCGGCCATCCCGGTGAGATCGAAGAATTGCCTGAATTCCAACAGAAACGTGAGATCCCCAGCCAGCGTAAACCAGTAGAGGAATTCATCCAGCAGGGCGGGTTCTGAGCCCCTGCCCCGGGACAAGGGGTATAATCGGATCACATCAATCAAGTTTTGACAATGTCCTGACAATAATAGAGTGAGGTGACCATGTCCTATGATCTCCCTAATACAAAAAGGACCAGGCATTCAGCGATCAAGGTGATTGCTTTCTTCCTGCTTATTGCCTTCGTCCTGCCGGCATTGGCTTGTTCTTATGGAAAAGAGGAACCTGCATGGGTCCCTGAAAACCCCAAACAATACACAGCTGAGACTACGCCAGTGGATGTTTACGTATTGGTCGATTCATCCGGCAATGTGGTCGATTTTGATGAGCCCTATGCTTATGGTACCACTGCCAAATTGACCTATGTACTGCGTTTCTGGGATGCAGGCATATTGTTGCCTGGCTACGAGAAGGCAACCATCAGCAGGGTCTACACACCTTTCAGAATTAGTGCGATCAAACAAGAGATCGAAGCAGGTTTGTCAGAGGCAGAGAAAGCAGAGATCTATGCGCGCACATCATTCCCATCTACCGAAGTACCTTTACATGAATTGACCTTCAATGGTGTAACTGACGGTCATTTTTATGGAACGAACTCTGAGACTGGAAATCAAATTATTGGATTTCTAAAATGGGAAGATAATGAGCGCCAAATGGGAGCAGTGCATGTGATCTTCACCGAGGATATCCAACAGGATTACGTAGTCCTGGGTGAGGAAGTGTTCTTTAATTGGCCTTGAGCCGGGCGAACTCTTAATCGTTGGGGGAATCAGCAGATCTACAAACGCATGAGGAACAGGGTCGTGTAGTAGCCGATCAGGGCAGCCCAGATCCAGGTATCGATGCGGTCCAAAATGCCGCCATGCCCGGGGATCAGGTTGCTGGTATCTTTGACGCGGGCCGTGCGCTTGAACAGGCTGATCAGCAGGTCACCCAGGATCGTGGTCACAGAAAGCACTGCCCCCATAACCAGCCCATGCCACCAGAGCATCGTGGGCATCCAGATGTGCCATAACAGGGAGAGCAGCACACCAGCCAGCATGCCGAAGACGATCTCGCCAATAAAACCTGCCCAGCTCTTTTTGGGGCTGAGGCGTGGTGCCATTTTGGTCCTGCCCCAGAATTTTCCAAAGGTATAGCCGCCGGTGTCCGCCAGCCAGGTGATCGGCAGCGCCAGCAGCAACCACCAGCGACCGTCAGGCATGCTGCGCATGGTGATAAAGTAACTGCCCACCCAGCCCAGGATCAGGATGACGGTCAGGTGCAGGCCAAAATTGACCGCAGCATCTTCGTCATTTTGCTGGTAGCGGATCAAGGCATAAAGTGCCACCCCAAAAAGGATCGCGCTGATCAGGATATCCGCATATTTGATGCCAAAGAGGATGCGGTGCAGGACAAAAAGCAAAACACCGCTTTCGATCACGAAAAATGAGGGGTTAAAGCCCATCGTCTTAAACAGGCGCCAGAATTCCCAGGCTGCCACGCCCAATACAGCAGCAATGAAGATGTAATAAGGAATTCCCCCGATAAAGATCATTAATATCGTCAGGGGAATGAAAACAAGGATCGATTTTACCCGCGTCCAGAACATAACTACCCCTCCAGGGATGTCGTTATCCTTTGCTTGACAGCCCGCCAAAGCGGCGTTCACGCCGACCAAAATCGTTGACCAGGTCTTTGAGCCATTTTTCGTCAAAATCCGGCCACAGGATCTCCGGGAAAGCCCACTCGGCATAAACGCTCTGCCAGACGAGGAAATTGCTGGTGCGCTGCTCGCCGGATGTGCGGATCACCAGGTCGGGGTCGGGGATGCCGACGGTGAACATGTAATCACTGACCAGTTCAGGGGTCACTGCTTCGGGATGGATGCCATCCGCCAGCATTTTACGGATGCCGGTGACGATCTCATCCCGCCCGCCATAATTGAATGCCAGGACCACAGTGATGACCTGGTTATCTTTGGTCAGTTCAATGGCTTTGCGCACCTTTTCTTCGAGCATCGGCCCCAGGCCGCTCAAATGGCCGATATGCAACAGGCGGGCGCCTTCTTTGTGGAGTTCGATCGTCTCGCGGTCGATGTAATCGGAAAGAATGGCCATCAAGCCCCTGACCTCATCTTCGGGTCGCGACCAGTTTTCGGTCGAGAAGGCGTAAAAGGTCAGGTATTGAATGCCCATTTCCGCGGCAGCCCGGATCACGCGGCGCAGGTTCTCTGTGCCGGCGCGATGCCCCGCCAGGCGCGGCAGGTTGCGCTGTTTTGCCCAGCGGCCGTTGCCGTCCATGATAAAGGCGACATGCCGTGGAATGTTGACGGTTGTTTCTTCCTGTTCTTTTGCCATTAAAGCCTAGACTTCCATCACTTCCTTCTGTTTGCGCTCACCGATGCCATCGATCTCCTCGATCATCAGGTCGGTCAGGTTCTGCAGGTCCTCTTCAGCGCGCTTCAGGTCATCCTTGGCGATCAGTTTCTCGTTCTCAAATTCGCGCAGGTCTTTCAAAGCATCGCGGCGGATATTACGCACCTGCACACGGCCTTCCTCCAGGCGGACATGCACCACCTTGACCAGTTCACGCCGTCGTTCCTCGGTGGGTATCGGCAGGTTCAGGCGGATGACTTTGCCGTCATTGTTGGGTGTCAGGTTCAGGTCGGAGGCCAAAATGGCGTGTTCAATATTGCGCAGCGACTTCGGGTCGAATGGGCGGATGAGCAGTTGGCGTGGTTCAGGCACACTGATCATTGCCAGCTGGATGAGGGGCGTGACCGCCCCGTAATAATCCACACCCAGTTTTTCGACCAGCCCCGGTGAGGCACGCCCGGTGCGGATGACTGACAAATCCTCTTCAAGCGAGAGGATCGCTTTCTGCATGGCATTTTCCGATTCTTTAATTGTTTCTTTGATCATAGGTACCTCCTTAAAAAGTCCAGGATGATATCGGGGTAAGGATACCCTAAAAGTGAATTAAATAAAAGTGTATCGCAGTAGAGAATCTCATGTATTTCAAACTACCTTCAACCCCGGAGGGGACCATTTGGCCTATCGGGTGAATGGGATGTGCGCTGCAGTTTGCGTAAGCGTGGGCGGTTGAAGCGCTGCAGGATGACCGGGCCAATGTTGAAGAGGAAGGCAAACAACAGCATGATCCAACCCACCGGGTAAGGGTTCCACAGGAAAAAAAGAAAGCCCGGCAGGATCAACAGCCAGTGGCATATCTCGGCGCGGATGCTTTCTTTCAGCCAGTGATCGAGGCTTTCCGGGCGGCGGTCAGGCAGTTTTTCAAGCGACAGGTTGGCATCAAACATCTTCCCGCCATTGGGAATGTGCTGTTTCCAGGTGCGCACATGAAACAACTGCTCATAGATCTGCCCTTCCTTTTCCCACCGGGATGCCATAAAGAACCTGCCCTGAGGGTTGAGCCAGCGGTCCGGGATGCGCGAGCACAGGAAGGAGATGCCCATGTTGAAAACCAGCCAGGCCAGGATGTCCAGGATGAGGGTCAGCAGTGGGAAAAAGAAAAAGATCTGCATGGCAGCAGTTTATTACAGTTTAAAAAGGATCCTGGGGGAATGCAGGGCTGTCCGTTGGCATGGGGGTCAATCCTCCGAATAGCCGCACAAACCAACCGCGCCGGGACCGGTGTGGATGCCCATGGCAGTGTTGGTGGAATTCACCAGCAGTTCCAGGGGGTCATATTCTGCGCGGATCTTTTCTGCCATCTCTTGGGCAGTATCAGCTGCATCGCCGTGCAAAACAGCGACACGCAACAGTTTTTTACCCTTGAAACGGGAAAAGAATTGGCGGTGCAGCAGGTCAACCAGCGCCCGGTATGACCTTGCCAGACCTACCGGTTCCACACGGCTATCGCGGTGGTCAAAAGCCACGATCGGCTTGATCCTCAGCAGGGAACCCGCCCATTTGGCAGCCGCCCCCAGGCGCCCACCCCGCTGCAAGTATTCCAGGGTCTCCATGCCAACCATCTGGCTGATCTTTTTGCGGACGCGGTTGATGTTATCAAGAATACCCTGCACGGTCTGCCCTCCCGCTTCACGGGCACGTGCAGCTGCCAACACCTGCCAACCCATGCCCATCGATGTTGCGTGGGTATCGACCACGGTGACCGGGATCCTGTAGTCCTGGGCTGCCTGGCTGGCACTATTGTAGGTGCCGCTGAGCACACTACTCAATGTCATCACCAGCAGCTCATCCGCACCAGTGTCCGCTGCGTGATCATAGACCTCTTTGAAGTCGTTCTCGGTTGCCTGGGATGTATGCATGGTGGTGTGGTTGGTTGCCAGGCGGGCATAGAACTCTTTTGGATGGATATCGACCCCATCGCGATACTGCTGCCCGTCAATGGTCAGCCTGAGCGGCACAACGCCAATATCATATTGCTCAACCAGGGACTGTGGAATATCACACGTGCTATCAGTGATGATCTTGATCATTTGAAGTTAGCGATACCAATAATTTCGTGGGTTCACATGGACACCAGGGTGCCCACCTGTTCACCTTTGAGGGCTTTGATCAATACCTCGTCGTCCCACAGGTTGAGCACCAGGATCGGCAGGTTGTTTTCCATGCACAGCGAGATGGCGGTGCTGTCCATGACCTCGAGGCGTTTGTTGAGTGTATCAATGTAGGTCAGTTGGTCGAACTTCACCGCATCCGCGAAGCGTTTGGGGTCTTTGTCATATACCCCATCCACCTTGGTGGCTTTGATCAGCACGTCGGCATCGATCTCCATGGCACGCAGGGCGGCGGCGGTGTCGGTCGAGAAGTAGGGGTTGCCCGTGCCGGCGCCAAAGATCACCACCAGGTTCTGTTCGAGGTGGTGGATCGCCCGGCGGCGGATATAAGGCTCGGCAACAGCACGCATCTCGATCGCCGATTGCACACGCGTCCAGACACCGATGCGTTCCAGTGCATCCATCAGCGCCAGGGCGTTCATCACTGTCGCCAGCATGCCCATGTAGTCCGCTGTTGCGCGGTCCATGCCGGCATCCAGCCCACTGGCGCCGCGCCACAGGTTGCCTGCACCGATAACGATGGCAATGCCCACATCCATGTCATGCACCTGTTTGACCAGGTTGGCAATGTGGGCCGCCCGCTGTGGGTCTATGCCACAGCCGTTTTCGGGTGCCAGGGCTTCACCGCTGATCTTGAGTAAAATGCGCTTGTATTTCAAACCGTTTGTGCTTTCGCTCATGCATGCTCCTTGATCATAAAAATAGAGCCAACCTTACGGTTGGCTCTTCATCTTACTCTTGCGTTCCCTCTTCGGCCACCTGGGTGGTCTCACCCAGTGCCCAGCGCTGGAAGCGGCGCACGACGATCTTTTCGCCAAGGGCGCTGACGCGGTCGTTGATGATGTCACTGACCGTGCGTTTGTCATCGCGGATGTACTTCTGGTTCAACAGTACGTTTTCATCACGGAACTTCTTCATGAAGCCTTCAACGATCTTGGGGATGATGGCCTCGGGTTTGCCTTCTTCGCGGACACGCTCGGTGATGATGCGGGTCTCTTCGGCAAGGACCTCTTCAGGGATCAGGTCATCAGAAATGAACTTGGGGTTGGCAGCAGCGATCTGCAGGGCGATCTCGTGGGCCAACTCGCGGAAGTCTTTTGACTTGCCAACGAAATCGGTCTCACAGTTGACCTCCACCATCACCACCAGGCGCCCATCGGCATGGGTGTAGACTTCGATGATGCCTTCGGAAGCAATGCGCTCGGCACGTTTTTCAGCAGTCTTCAGGCCTTTCTCGCGCAACACATCCAGCGCCAGGTCAAAATCGCCTTTGGTATCCTGCAAGGCCTGCCGGCAGTCCATAATGCCACAGCCGGTCTTTTCCCGCAGGGCTTTGATCATATCAATTGTAATTTCCATAATTTATTTCCTGTTAACTCGATTTTACTACTTGATCTCGTCCTCGTCAGAGGCTTTTTCCAACAATTCTTCTTCGATCGCTTCAGCGATCTCTTCAGTGATCTCTTTCGGGGCGATCTTGGCCAGTGTGGAAGAACCCAGCAGGTCTTCATCATTGAGATCGATATCTTCATCGATCTTGCGGCTGATCACAGATTGGGTTTCGGGGATCATTTCTTCTTCCATGTCCTTGCGTTCCATCCTGCCCTGTTCCACGGCATCGGCAATGCGCCCGACCAGCAGGGTGATGGCGCGGATGGCGTCATCGTTGCTGGGGATGATGTAGTCGATCGGGCGGGGGTCACAGTTGGTGTCCACCAGGGCGACGATCGGGATGTTCTTGACATTGGATTCATGCACTGCGGTTGCTTCGCGTTCGATGTCAACAATGAAAACCAGGTCAGGCAGGTTTTTCATGTTGCGCACACCGGAAAGGCGCTTCTTGAGACGGGTGATCTCGCGTTGGATGAGAAGACCTTCCTTCTTGGTCAGTTCATTGATCTCACCTGTGTCGAACATCTTTTCCAGGCGTTCCAGTTCACGGATACGCTGCTGGATGGTGCTCCAGTTGGTCAGGGTGCCGCCCAGCCAACGTTCGTTGACATAAGGCATCCCACAGCGATCTGCTTCGCGCTGGATGGTTTCCTGTGCCTGGCGTTTGGTGCCGACAAAGAGGATCGTGCCGCCATCAGCGACACAGGCGCGCACCACATTGAAGGCTTCGTCCAGCAATTTGACGGTCTGCTGGAGATCGAGGATGTGGATGCCATTGCGTTCGGTGAAGATGTACGGACGCATCATGGGGTTCCATTTATTCGTGCGGTGACCGAAATGCACGCCGCTCTCGAGGAGCGCTTTCATAGATACTGCTGGTGACATGGCTATATAACTCCTTTGCGTTTAGCCGCCGCCCCTGTTTTTCCACTGCCCATCACCCATCATATGGGCACGCAAGGCAGTTCTGCAGGAGCGTGTGTAATAGTGTCCCTGGTTTCCCAGAGCGGTGGATAGTATACCATAAAAAAATGGCCAGGAGTCAAGCGGATTGGCTTT
>CAYSZB010000063.1:0-6596 GCA_964435475.1 uncultured Anaerolineaceae bacterium
CGACGTCAGCTGCTGGCTGGCCGGCACGCGCATTCATCCAATCGATCACCACCGGACCCGAAGCGGTCAGCATGACCTGGTCGGGGTGAAAATCCAGGTGGCAGAGCATCCCACCCTCTGGCAGCGAGGGTAACCGGGCGAGCGCAGTCGTCCTGGCGTCCCCAGGCAAGCCGTCCATCTCACGGATGGTGCTCTCAAGTCCTTCCTTCAGCGAGGGTAGCCCGGTAACTGTCTGCCGATGGACCCTGGCGTGTAGTTCAGCGAACTGGCGGGCAAGTTTAACACAGAGCCAGGGTTTTGAGCCTAAAAGATTGAGCATCGACCTGCCGTCCACCCGTTCGAAAAGCAATCCCCGGCGGTCTTCCAGCGTTACCTCGCCCAAAAATTTTGGCGTGGGCAGGTCCGTGGCGGAGATGCTTTGTGCTGCCCGCAATTCCCGCTCACTGGCCGATAACGGCACCCCATCATAGAACAGCTTAACCACCTGTCCATCCTGCCATGCCAGCACTTCTGCCGTGCGCCCACGCGCGATAACCGACCTTTGTGTGTTTGTCATCATTGTTCCTGAATTATACAGGGACTGTTAAAACGAACAAACGATTTGGCAGGACCCTAAAGAGTTGTTGCCTGTTTTGACTGAAATGACGCGTTACCTGATCAAATAAGGCAACCAGACCTTGTAGGTCAAGTGAGTAACTGGCTCTGAATTAGGTTGAATCCCTTCGCGGTAGTTGAGGGGATCTTTATTGCCAGCGTTCATGAACGGAACCAGCCTCACCGGTGCCTTATTTATCTCGACTCTGGCAGAAGTGAGTACCTTGTACCTCTCTTTCTCCCGCCAAAGTTCGTTCGTGTTTCTTTTGTCGGGAACAGCCCGCTGTGCAATGAGATGGGTTGAATTGTTTTCGGCAGGAATAACCAGGATGTCCTGCGCTACGTCTTTTTTGGAGATCACAAGACAAATGTCATCCAACAGAAGTGGGCTTTCCAGGTGCGCCTGGTCAAGGGCATAGACGATCGGTCCACGGGTTAACGCTGCCTGGTTAACGTTTCCCAACGTGTCAATGACTATCTGAACAGGCATTTCCAAAATTAAGTCAATCTTGTCTGCGTCCTGCCAGGTCCGCACCAAGCAGATATAGCCCTTTTCCAGGAGAGGATCGTGTACTTTCTGTCCATTAACAGCCAGCGAGAAACTCTTGCACCAACCCGGCAGCCTTAACCTGAGTTGGAAAGCATGTGAACCTTCCGTTGATAATTCGATCCTAACCGCCCCATTGTATGGATAAGCGCTCTTCATTGAAACCCCGACAACTGCCTGGTCGGGCAGTTGGACCTGGGCAATCACGTCTTCATATAGGTTGACTGCCATGCCTTCGTTTGTGAGTGTGATCGCATGGGTTGGCAGTTGCGCTATAGCCCGAACGCCTCTTGATGGGCAGCACTCGGGATCGGTGTGCCAGCGAAATCGCTTACTGTCTCTTAGCCCCATGTAATAAACCCAATTGCGGCCGTCTGGAGATTGTGCGCCAAAAAGGTGATTGTAAAGGGTTTGTTCCACCATGTCAAAATATTTTGCATCCCCCGTGAGTCTGGCCAGGCTTAAGTTGAGATAGATCCAGCCCATGCTGACGCATGTCTCCCCAATCATGTAAACGCCATCGTTGCGCAGCACGAAATCTTTTGGGAAAAATTCTCCTGTACTGGCTGAACCCGTAATGTAAAGATGATGGGCGACAATATCTTCCCAGGCCAGTTGAATGGTTTTTAGGTACTTTTCTTTAGCTGTAGCCCGGAATAACTCCAGGAGACCTGCGAAATCTATTAACATCTCGATCCCCTTTGAATTGCCACACTCCGCCACACCCTTACCCTTAAGGATCGTGCTGACGATTTTGGGCCCGTTTTCTTCTTCCCAGTCTTCATCCACCAACCACTTTCCAAAATCCAGGTATGCCTGATTTCCGGTCTCCCAATAAAGCCAGATGATAGGCTCAAGAATTGCTGAGGACGCCATGCCGACATGGGGGCCTGTTTCTCGGACTCCGCGTTTTCCGGGGCCAAAATCCTGCAAGACCCTGTCAGCCACCCGAATGGCGGATTCAAGGACAAGGGGAGCGCGAGTTAAATGGAAATAGCTGAGTAAGCCGATCAGGTCATGCGCCTGGATCCAAATATCCCATGATTTCCAGCGATCTGCTTCATCATAGGTGCCAAGGTAACCATCAGGTTGCTGGGTTGCAATCCACGCCATTACCATCTGATCTATCTTGTTTCTGAGTTGTGAGTCGTTGGTATTTCTGTAGGTCAATATGGCGGCGTCCAGCCAGGTTCCCATAAACTCGCCCTGCCAATCACCCCGGATACCGGGTTTTTGCATTTTGTGAGGATAAAATCCTACCTCACAATGTTCCTGGAAAGGCCAAAGCAGGTGGTCTTCTTCCTGGCGCTGCAACCTGTTCGTGTGGCTGCCTTCAAAACGACTGCCGATCAGTCCTTTCATTTGTACTGCATCCCAGCCTGGGCGTTTCGCAAGATCATTCACGAGGGGCATTACCATAGACGTTCTCCTTATTAATTAAAAAATCCTTTTGTATTTATCCGAGAAAATTCCAATTTTGAAGTCACTGATATGTTGAGATACCACTCCTGTTGGCTAAAACCGCCCAGACAACTCACCTGATTGTGGTATTTACCAAGATCTGGCCGGTCAAACGTTGAAGTAGTAGGTTCAATGTGCAGAGTGGAAGCGTTATCCCATCCGCCCTCGTTGGGTAATAAGGCCAGATAGGGGACCTTCTCAACCGGCCATGAAAATCCAACGGCAACCTGGCTTTGTGGCATCTTAACAGCACACCAACCTTGGCAAAGCACGTCATTGAGATAGTATTTACATACTGCCTGAGCAGCAGTCGGACGCATGATACGCATGTCCCGTTGGGATCCATCCCTAAGGGTGGCGATCGGGAAGTCAAGGCTGTCACCGTAACTTCCCATTACACTTTCGTTGCTGAAGATGATCGTGAGTCTCTTGGTCTCTTCTGGTAAAAGGATCTGTGATCCCTCATCGCAATTTAACATGCAGTGAGCTGCCCATTGGTAATCAAAAGGAAAAGGTGAGTGGTTGGTTAATATGTAATGGATGTGTAAGACCTCAGGGCTAGAAAAGCTCAACTCTTTTTCCAGGGTGTAAGGAAGTCTGACCCCATGCACACGTAATCGTAAGGTATCGCCGCACTCCTGTACTTGCCATGGCAAGCTCCAGACTTCTCCATGATCAGGCAATAAAACCCCCTCCCAGGGAAACTGGTGCATAAAACAGGCGTCAATGGTCGGGAACATGTCGTCCATCCCTGCATTTTCTGCTGAAGTGTAAATTCCGGCGTAGGGTTGAGAAGAAAATTCGTCACCTGGTCGCTGGAACAACAGCTGTTTTCCGGAAGGTTTGTAGATTAGCGCGGCCAGGTTCGCACCTTTTTGGGGCAGGATGACCACCCGAAGCAGTTCGGAATCAATAGACAGAGCTGCTTGATCTTTATATTGGGAAAAAGTTGTTAGTCTGGCCATCTCGATCCTCTTTAAAGGGTTAAATAGCATATTCATTATAGCCAGTCCGCTGGCAGGTGTCAATGGCAATTGCCCGAGAATTTGCTTATTGCTATTGACATTTACCAATAACATATGTACACTATATTCATAAAGAGCGTACTTAAACCTATCTCTCATCTCGAGGAGGAACTTTCTTGGATATTGCTGAAAGTATTTGTCGCGCTGGCAGGATATTATTTGAACGAAGATTGACTGATCTGGCTGGTGGAAATATTAGTGTTCGGGATGGAAACCTGGTTTATATGACCCCCACCCATGCCGGTGCTGATTTTCATTGGGATCTCTCCCCCGAACAAATTATTTGTGATACGCTGGAAAATGATGCCCTGGCAGAATCTCCCAGATTTTCCAGGGAAGGTTGGTCTCATCTGGAGCTATACAAGAACTTTCCTGACATCAAAGCAGTGATCCACGCACACGCGTTTCATGTGCAGGTATTTTCGGCTTGTTCTTTACCTATTTACCCTTTGTTAGAGGCGAATGATAAATTTGGAGTGATCGAAGTTATCGAACCAGCCCCAGGGCACACGAAAGCAATGGCAGCGAAGGTCGTTGCAGGCTTCACTGGAAAAGAAGCGTTGATTCGTAAAATGGCGGCGGCAGTCATAGTACCACGTCATGGCATGTTTGCTGCTGGAAGCAGCCTTAATCTCACCCTAGATGCAGTTGAACGCATTGACACAAATGCATGGGTGATCCTTGCAAAGAGATTATTGGAACGATAGATGATACTGGCAATCAATCCCAACCCTGCAATTGATCATGTGCTCTTCATCGACTCTCTCGACAAGAGGGGGATGATTCGATCCGGACGCGCTTTAGATTGTATCGGGGGAAAAGGCGCAGATTCCGCACTGGTACTGGCGCGATTAGGTGCCCCCCACTGTTTGATGAGTTTCATTGCTGGTCGCTATGGACAAATGCTTGAAGACCTTTACAAGGCATACCAGATAAATTACGAGTTGATCTGGGTTGCGGGGGAGACCAGGGTTGTCACTGTCATCATTGAGCAAACAAAAAACCGGATGACCCAAATTTCTAAGCAGGGTTTTTCTATTTCGGAAAGCGATTGCGTACACCTTTGGAATTCCTTAAAACAGAAAGCTGGAAAAAACGACTGGGTGTTGGCGGCGGGCTCTCTGCCTGCGGGGGCGTCTGGTGGCTTTTACCGGAATGTCTGTGAGATCGCACATCAACGGGTCTCAAAGGTCATGCTGGATTGCAGTGGAGAAGCCTTGATGAATTCTCTCAGCGCCCATCCAGACATCATTAAGTTAAATCATGCAGAATATTGTCAAACATTGGAACCCAAAAGCCAAACTCTATCGGGTTTATGGAACTCTGCAAACTTGATTTTGAATAGATACGATATTGGTGCTATTGTCATCACTCTTGGAGAAGACGGCATCTTGTTGGTCCGTAAGGATGGTTCCTGGCTTGGCAGGGGACCCGTCTTAAAACCGGTGAACCCGGCAGGCGCCGGTGATGCGGCCTCTGCGGCATTACTGTATCGATTGAGCAAGCATGACAGTTGGCAGGACGCATTGCGTTGGTCATGCGCGGTCAGCGCGGCTAGCGTGCTGACGGAAGCCACTGCCGATTGCACCCAGGAAGATATTGATTTCTGCCTTTCAAAAGTGGTGGTGGAAATTTATCAACCCCAGGATGCCAATTAAACCGGGCAGCCGGTGTTATTTTAAGAACTGAAGGTAAGACAATGACAGGTAAAGACAAAATAAAAAACGCTCCAATCTCTGTTCAAATTGACCTGAAAAAAGGATTGATGTCACCCTACACAGTCCGAGATCAACGCTTTGTTTCAAACCTGTTGGCTCTGTTTTATGACCAGGCGGCAGGAAGCGCTTTGATCGAACAGGGAAATCCATTGGTTTATGAGATTTATCATCATGCGTTTCTGACCGACCGTTCGGATATGGCTTTGGGCATGTCGATCATAGCGGCAGGAAAAGTGGGAAAAGAATATTTCATGACCAAGGGACATGTTCATGAACGTGATGATCAAGCCGAGTTATATCACTGCGTCCAGGGCGAAGGTCTCCTTTTAATGGATGACCTGGGTGAAGATTTTGTGGCTATGCCATTTAACCAGGGTACGGTGATCCATATACCGCCCCAATACGCCCATCGAGTGGTTAATACGGGTTCTGAGGCGTTGATATTTGTTTCCTCCTTTCATGTTTCTGCGGGTCATTCATACTACCAGGTACAGGAAAGGGGGTTCGCAAAAATTGTTGTGGAAGAAAACGGAAAACCAACTCTCCTGGCAAACCCTCGTCGCTTGGAAAAAAGTAATGAATGAAGAGTTAGGTTTAGAAAAGAGCAATGACTAAAAAGGACAGCCTTCCGGTGAAAGAAACATTTCACGCAATGGCAGTCGACATTGGCGGAACGAAAATGTCTGCTGCGGTTGTTGATTCAAACGGTAAGGTCCAGGATCAAGTCATCACATCCCGAGTCCCCTTTACCCGGCTGGGTGCAGCGGATCAATTTAAGATTATAGATTGGATTAAGAAACAGCGCACATCTTTTTCAGAACAACTATCTGGCGTTGGTCTCTCGATCTGCGGGAATGTGGACGAAGAAAATGGGTTTGTTCCCCTGTCTGCCAACTTGCATTGGCGCGAAATCCCCTTTGGTCAAATGGTGGAACAGGCTTGTGGACTACCCGTTGTTGCCGCCACTGATGTTTGCATGGCCGCCCTGGCAGAGATGACCTGGGGAGTTGCCCGCGGAAAGAAGTTTTTTGCATGGGTCACAATAGGGACTGGTTTTGGTGGTTACCTTGTCCTGGATGGTCAACTTTACCGCGGTTTTCATGGGTATGCAGGCAACTTTGGACATAATACATGGGATGAATACTCAAACGAGGTTTGTGGTTGTGGAAAATCGGGCTGTATAGAAAAGTTTGTTTCAGGACCGGGGATTGCAAAAGCAGGACAAAAAAAGTATTCCTCAGGTGGGTTGAT
>CAYSZB010000063.1:6696-13131 GCA_964435475.1 uncultured Anaerolineaceae bacterium
GTCCAGATTGCCCGGCTATATTACCTTGAAGACAAATCTCAACAGGAGATTGCGGATGAGATCGGTGTGTCTCGTTCTTTGGTTGGTTTATACCTTAAGCGGGCCAGGGACCGGGGAATAGTCTCCTTTGAAATTAGAGATCCCCAGGAAAACTTCGATTACCTGGAATCCTACCTGGTTCAGCACACGGCCATCGCCCGGGTTACGATCGTACCAACTGCCAACAACGCAGCCCTAACCAGGCGTTCAGTTGCCTCTGCCCTGGCAAGACATTTAGAGTCCAACTTGATGGATGGGGATGTTCTGGGGCTGGGTTTTGGGCGAACTTTGCATGAACTTCCTTCCTTGATTGCCCCACGCCATTCACGGGATGTCTCAGTCGTCCCTCTAATGGGCGAAAGCGCAAGCAGTTATTCAAGGTCATACTCCCAAATTAACCAGGTCGTTCTACAGGTGTCACAGGCTTTTAATGGGACACCTTATTTCCTGCTGGTTCCTCTTTTGGTAGAGTCCGCCGAGCTAAGCAAAATGCTCAAGGCAGATTCAACAGTCAAGCAGGTTGTTGATCAGTGGGAGCGTTTGGATCACGCCTGTATCGGGATCGGCACTTGTCCATCTTTGGAGGGTGAGGTGGTTTATGTGGGGGAGGAAAATATAGCCCGCTATGAAAAGATTGGTGCGATTGGGGATACCTGCACCCGCTACTTCAATAAAAATGGCGAATATATCCAGACAGACTTGCATGACCGAACGATTGGAGTTGCCCTGGATCAACTGCATCGCTCTAAGAACTTATACATTGTTGCTTCCGGTGTTGGCAAGACAGAGGCAGTTTGTGCGTTCATCAGGCAGACAAAATCCGCTTCACTTTTTATAGATGAAGATCTGGCTAAAAGCCTGGTGAAAAAGTTGTCGATCGTAATAAAGTCCGGGTTATTTTAGATGAAAAAGATCGAAAAATGGAAAGGAGCGGTGACTAAAGAAAAATATAAGCCCCAAATTGAGTGCCTGGTCAGTATAACCAATTCAACTAATGAAAAAGGAGAAAAATGAAAAAATTAATGTTGTTAGTGCCAATTGTGATTGTGATGAGTCTACTTTTATCCGCCTGTGGTGCCGGTTCGCAACAACCACCAGCTACAGAAGAAGTAGCCGCGGAGACAAAAAAATCCGGCAGTATAGTCTATTCTTTCCCCGCGGATGCTGTTCAAACCATAATGCGCCCTGAACAGCTCGAAGTATTTGCTGCCGCAAACCCAGATATCGAAGTGGAGTTGCTGGCCGTCCCCGAAGAGGGCTATGACGAGAAGAACATTTCCATGATAGCAGCGGGAGATAAGCTCGATGTATTTGGCTCGGGTGATGTTTTTGTTGCCCCGTTTATTGAGAACGGAATTGCCTATAAACTGACCGACCTGATCGCGAACGATCCGGAATTCAAGATCGAGGATTTTGCACCTGCAATTCTGGATTATTTCAAGGACAGCAAAGGTGATATTTATATGCTCCCTGGTGCCTATGATGTCCAGCGCATTTATTACAACAAAACCTTGTTTGATGCTGCTGGAATTGCCTATCCGGAAGACGATTGGACTTGGGATGAGTTTAAGAGCATTGCAGAAGCGCTGACCAAGGGCGATGGAGTCGAAAAAGAGTTTGGTTTCCTGGCAGATACACCCTGGTATGTGTTCATGCCTTATGTCTGGGCTAATGGCGGCAATCTCTGGAGTGAGGACGGCACCAAATGTGTGCTCAACCAAAAAGAAGCCGTTGAGGCACTGGATTGGTATGCTGATTTTATGCGTAAAGGCTATTCGCCATCACCTTCTCAGCTCTCGGGGATGGGCATGTCCGTTGGTGATATGTTCACAACCGGAAAAGTTGCCATGGTTTCATCGGGCGGATGGGATATTCCTTACTTCAATGAGATCACAAGCTTTGAGTGGGGTCAGGTAGCCCTGCCGGCGGGTCCCAATGGACGCGCCACCACCCTGCACCTGGCAATGAACCTGATCTCTGCAAAAACACAGGACCCCGAATTGGCCTGGGAGTGGTTACGATTCATCGCCTCTTCTGATATGTATAAGTATGAAGCACTTAAGTATGGACAGGGCGTTCCCCCCAGAATGTCGACCACCGAAGAGATCCTGGCAAAACCGCCAGCGGATGCAGATCCACAATCCCTGCGTAATTTTGAAATTGGCCTTCAATCTGCTGAATTTGGCAGGACATTGCCCAAGATCGTCAATTTCTCTGAGATCATGGACAATATCGTTGGACCGAACATGGATCTGTTTTGGAATGGAGAGTTCGCGACAGCCCAGGAAGTAGCAGACCTGATCTGCAGCCAAATGGTACCGCAACCCTTGAGCCATTAATTTCATAACGACCTCCTGGCTGTAAGTGCCCGCATTTACAGCCAGGATTCTTCATCTAACCGGCAATTGAAAGGAGGCGTGCCTTATGCGCAGAACCCCGATCAAGTATGTTCTGATTTTTCTTGTACCCAGCCTGATTGGATTTCTTTTATTTAACATAATTCCCATCTTGAGTTCATTTGGGCTGGCTTTTTCTGAATGGAATTTGATGACGCCTATCCGTTTCGCCGGTCTAAACAACTTCAAGGTTATATTTTTTCAAGACCCGATCTTTTGGCCAAGCCTGGGGCGCACCCTTAAATACACATCTCTCAGTATTCCCTTGGGTATTGTTACCTCACTGGTCTTGGCGTTGGCCATGAACAGGCCGCTCAAGGGCATTTCAATTTTTCGGGTTATTTATTTTATACCTTATGTCTCTTCGATGATCGCTGTTTCAATGATGTGGAAATGGCTTTACAACGATCAATTTGGATTAATCAATACGTTTTTATCTTACCTGGGTTTGCCTGCCCAGAATTGGTTGACCAGTGCCAGGATGGTAATTCCATCCCTGGTCCTGATGGATGTCTGGAAAAACGCCGGGTTCGGCATGTTGATCTATTTAACCGCCCTCCAGGGCATCCCGGAACAATTGTATGAGGCAGCCAAGGTCGACGGGGCAAATTCCTTCGACAGTTTCTTTAAAATTACACTGCCACTACTGGGACCGGCCCACTTTTACATGTTGGTTACCGGGTTGATCGGAGCCTTCCAGGTTTTTGATTCGGTATATACCATGACCCGGGGAGGCCCTGGTTTTGCCTCCAGGGTGTATGCCTACAATCTTTACCAGGCGGCATTCAGGGAGTTTCGTATGGGCTACGCGTCTGCCATGGCGTGGTTCCTGTTCCTGATAATTTTTGTGGTGACTTTGCTCCAATTCAAGAAATTGGGCGGAAAAGTTCAATATGATGTTATTTAAGGAGAAAACGATGACCAAGCGTGCTGACACTCCCGGAAATGACAATAAAAGTGCACATAAGAAAAGCCATAAACATATCAAACGTGCCATATCAAACACCCTTGCATATCTCTTGCTGAGTATTGGGGCTTTTATTTCATTAATACCTTTTATCTGGATGATTTCAACCTCGCTTAAAGCCCGTACCGAGGTTTTTGCCTTTCCGCCAACATTTATCCCCACGACACTGCGTTGGGATAATTACACGAACGTATTCTCGTCTTTTCCATTTTTTAGCTATATGAGAAACACCGCTGTAGTTGCGGTTAGTGTCACCCTGTTGCAGTTGATGGTCAGTGCTTCGGCGGCTTTTGCATTCTCTCGCATGGAATTTAAGGGACGCAATCTACTGTTCTTTTTGTTCCTGGGAACCATGATGGTTCCTTATCAGGTGACTGAGATCCCGGCATATATTATGATGACTGACAAATTTTTGGGCTTAAAGGGCTCCCTATTATCCCTGATCCTTCCTGGCGGGTTGGGCGGTGTGGCTTTTGGTACCTTTATGTTACGCCAGTTTATGCTTGGCATTCCAAGAGAGCTGGATGAGGCAGCCTTGATGGACGGGGCTTCTCCTCTAAAAATATTCTTCAGGATCATTTTACCTTTATCCAAACCGGGTTTGGCGACACTGGCAGTTTTCACTTTTATGGGTTCATGGAATGACTTCCTTTGGCCGTTGTTGATGCTTGATAAACCCGAATTGCAGACACTGACCGTGGGACTCGCAACCCTTCAAACACGATGGGGAACACGATGGCCAGAAATGATGGCCGGTTCCCTGGTTTCCATTATTCCGATCTTGATCATCACCCTTATTGCCCAAAAATACCTGGTGAAAGGACTGGCTGTTACAGGGTTGAAAGGATAGGCATGAAGACAATTTTCACCGCTATTTTCCTGCTACTTTGTACTTCCGTTTTTTCGGGATGCGCATTATATCCAAAAGCTCAAAAGGCTTTTTACCAGAGAGATTGGGGCAACCTTGCTTCAAACCAGGCGGTTCTGGATCGTGATTTTCCGGACCCTGATGTCATTAAAGTGGATGATACCTATTATGCTTATGCAACCATTTCCATGGGCAGAAATATCCAGGCTGCAAAGTCATATGACTTAATTAATTGGGAGTGGTTGGAAGATGCATTACCAGAATTACCTGCCTGGTCCAGTAGGGGAGACACCTGGGCGCCCGATGTATTACCATCTCCTGATGGATCAGGTTACCTGATGTATTATGTAACCCACAGTAAAGTTGTTGGACGACAGTGCATTGATCTTGCTTTTTCTGAGAACCCCGCTGGTCCTTATAGATCTACGAGTGAAAAACCTTTGATTTGCCAGGAAGAAGAAGGCGGATCGATTGACCCTGCGACATTCCGCGACCTTGATGGAAGCCTTTACCTGTTATGGAAAAATGATGGAAATTCACGCAATCTACCCACTTGGATTTACATTCAGTCATTGACCGGGGACGGTTTGAGTCTAGTTGGTGAACCCCGGCGGCTCATCTCAAATACCCTGGCATGGGAAGGCAACTTGATAGAAGCTCCAACCCTGTACCACCACGATAACCGCTACTACCTGTTTTATTCCGCCAATGCATATTATGATGAACGCTATGCTGTTGGTGTGGCTGTTTCAGACAGCCTTCTGGGTCCTTATAACAAAGCAGAGCAGCCATTTCTCTACTCGGGTGTTGGGGGCAGCCAGTTGATCGGACCCGGGGGACAGGATATTGTTGTTGGTTTTGATGGCAAAGAGTATATTGCGTTCCATGGTTGGGATAAATGGCAAATTAAAAGAAAAATGTATTTGGAGCGCCTTTACTGGGTGAACGGAATGCCTTCAATGACTGCGGAATAATAGACGGATAAGGTTTAAAGACAAGGAAGAATTTATGAGTGAACAATGGTCCAGTGAGAGAGCCCGGCGGTGGTACAAAAACCAACCATGGATAGTGGGTTGCAACTTCATTCCCAGTTTTGCCATAAACCAGCTGGAAATGTGGCAGGAGATAAGTTTTAACCCGAACGTGATTGAAAAGGAATTGTCTCTTGCCCGATCGATATATTTTAACACCGTGCGAGTGTTCCTGCATGACCTTGTCTGGGAAGATGCCCCGCAGTATTTTAAAGCCCGGATTGATGAGTTCTTACAGGTATCTTCCGAAAATGGAATAAAGCCAATATTGGTTTTCTTTGATGATTGCTGGAACCCAAGCCCAAGGCTGGGAAGACAGCCCGAACCTAAACCGGGTGTACATAACTCTGGGTGGGTACAAAGTCCGGGCGTCGTAAATGTAAATGATCCCGCGTCCTGGCAGAGATTGCGTGCCTACATGCTCGATATTCTGGATACTTTTAAGAACGATCCACGTATCTTGATGTGGGATTTGTATAATGAACCGGGAAACAGCGGCCAGGGAGACAGGTCTTTGCCTTTTGTTGAGTCCGTTTTCTCCTGGTCGAGGGAAGTTCTGCTCAGTCAACCCATAACAATGGGCGTGTGGTTTGACAATGAAGCCTTGAACCGAGTTCAGTTAACCCTTTCTGATATTATAAGCTTCCATGATTACCATCCTTGTGACCACCTTGTCGCATCAATCGAGCGCTGGAAACAATATGGACGACCGGTCATCTGTACAGAATACATGGCGAGAAGCAAGAGAAGTCAATTTGAAACCCACTTACCCATTTTTGCCCGGGAGGGTGTGGGGTGCATCAATTGGGGTTTGGTTAATGGCAAGACTCAGACTCACCTTCCTTGGTCGAGTGAACCCCCGTCGGAATTATGGTTTCACGATATTTTTACGTCAGACTACCAGCCATATGATTCAGAAGAGGTCAAATTTATCAGGGATTTCATCAAATCAACCCGGGGAGAATAAACGCTGCCTGCCCTGCCTCCAACGCCTGAAACCCAACAAATTCAAACTAATACCCTCGCGCTTTAAGAAAAACGGATTGATTATAATCTTTTACCTTTCAGCCTCCTCCCCCCCGAATTGCCTCAAAAATAATCTTACTATAGAAAAGGACGTTGCCTCAGAATAAA
>CAYSZB010000064.1:0-4731 GCA_964435475.1 uncultured Anaerolineaceae bacterium
TGGATCGGCCCGTCGATCGCTTCCACCACGTCATATACCGAGATCAGGTTGGTGGGTTTTGCCAGGGTAATGCCGCCGCGAGCGCCGCGCGTGGTGGCGATCATCCCGGCGTTGGCCAATTGCGAGACAATTTTTGCCAAAAAGGAACTTGGGATCAGCATTTCCTCGGCGATCTTGTGTGTGGCGGGGCGCTGGTTTTCGCCTGCGCGGGCCAGGTAGAGCATGGTTCTCAGGGCGTAATCGGTTTGTCGGGTAATTTGCATGATCGGTTCCTTTAAAAGGATTAATTATATTTTAATTATTTGATAGTTTATCATACGTGGGTCGCAAAACCGATTTAACGACAAAAAAGAGCCTTTTTGTTGGCTTATAATTAAGTGAAGAGAAAAAATGAAAAACACACCCCCAAAACCCACCCCGGACCAGGAAAATTTTGTTTATCACCACCCCATAACCGTGCGTTATGCCGACCTCGACCCCCAAAAGCATGTCAACAACGCCGCCGTGGTCACCTACCTGGAATCCGCCCGCATGGGCTATTACCAGGCAAGCACCATCTGGGACGGGGTTTCGTTCGGCCAGTTTGGGATGGTCGTTGCCAACCTGCATATCGACTATCTCGCCCCCATCCGCTTCGGGCAGGCGCTTATTGTTGCCCTGGGCGTACGCCACATGGGCACCAAAAGCATGCGCTTCCGCTTCCGCGTTGAGGAGCAGTCCACAGGTCTTGTTTTTGCCCGCGGCGAGATCATCATGGTCGCCTATGACCCCCAAAACGAGCGCTCCATTCCCATCCCGGAAGAATGGCGCACCAAGATCACCCTTTTTGAAGAGAGAGGAACCGCAAATGACCCTGCCGCAAGTTGATACCCCCCACCTGCTGAACTTTCTAACCGCCCTGCTCAACACTCCCAGCCCGACCGGCTTTTCCGAACGGGCGATTGACCTGGTGGAAGAGGAACTAAAGGGCTACCCTGAACTAACGCTCAGCCGCACAAAAAAAGGTGCCCTCCTGGCGGTCCTGCCCGGTAGGGATGACGTCACCTGGCGTGCCCTCACCGCCCATGTCGACACCCTCGGGGCGATGGTCAAGGAGATCAAGCCCGCTGGCAGGCTCAAGCTGACCAAAATTGGCGGCTTTGCCTGGAACACGGTCGAGGGGGAAGGATGCTGGGTACATACCCGCTCAGGCAAGGCGGTGCGCGGCAGCCTGCTGCTGCACAAAGCCTCCACCCATGTGCACGCTGCCGCTGTCAATGATGACAAACGCGATGATGACGCCATGGAAGTGCGCCTGGATGAGCGTACGACCAGCGCCGATGAGACGCGCAGCCTGGGCATCGAGGTGGGCGATTTTGTCTCTTTCGACCCGCGGGTCGAGATCACCAACGGTTTCGTGCGTTCGCGCCACCTGGACGACAAAGCCTGTGCCGCCTGCCTGGTTGCGGCGATCAAAAGCCTGGCATCCTCCGCGCAGCAGCCCGCCCATACCACCCTCTTCCACTTCAGCAACTATGAAGAGGTCGGGCACGGTGCCTCAGCCGGCATTCCGGAGCAGGTCAGTGAGTTGATTGCGGTGGACATGGCGGCGGTGGGCGACGGGCAGAACTCGGATGAGTTCCACGCCTCGCTGTGCGTCAAGGATTCCGGCGGACCCTACCACCACGGGCTCAGCCAGCGCATGCGCGACCTGGCGGACGCACACGGCATCCCCTATAAGGTGGATATCTACCCCTACTACGGCTCGGATGGCGAAGCCTTCTGGCGGGCTGGTGGGGATGTGGCTGTCGCGCTTATCGGACCCGGGGTGGACGCCTCGCACAACTATGAGCGCACGCACAGCGAAGCCCTGCTTGCCACCACCCGCTGGGTGCTGGCCTACATGTTGGGGTGAGGACTGAAAAAAGTTAGTTTCCTAGTTCACTGACTTCTCGTGAAGTCAGCGTACCCCGAAGCGCCATGTCCTTAGAAAAGAGCTAAGGATAATAATCCCTCGAAAAGAGCGAGGGATAATAAATGGCGCTCGGGGCATCGGCTGCACGTATGGACATGGTGCGAAGTTGGGATTCTTGATATGTCTCTCTCTCCTTTATTTTGCCCTGGCGTTGAGGGTACTTTTGGTTATGGATTTATTAATTACAAGGCAGATCGTCAGTGGGAACGCACCGCGAATAGAGCAATGTAGGTTGGTGTTGAGGGCGAGTAATACGGATTCACGCGTCGCCACGCTCCAACTGCCTTAAATTAAATACCCGAAACCCAACAAATCGAAGCGTAAAGCAGGCGAAGGTCAAGAAACCATCCCCTAACCTTGAGTAAGAGCACAGTCAAGGATCCATGATTGGAAAAGTGGCGCATCTTCGCAAATCGTGTGAGCCGTTTGACCGAATCTGGTTATAATCAGGTTATGTAGTTCACCTCCCGGGAAACCTGTGCCGGGCGCCAGTCCTCTCCGGGGGTGACAGTCTCTTTTATTCTATCCATTAAAAATTGGGTTGACCGCAGTTCAGGGATCAATGGTGACAACATTGTTCTTAAGAAATTATGAAAAAGGTTTCCTGGCGGCAGCAGGGCACGCGTGCTTTTGCGATTCCCGGTTTGCTGACTGGACCTTTTTCGCCCAAGCTCAGTATTTTTTGGTTTTATGAGAAAGGAGCTCTTATGAATACCAGGAAATTTTTCCGAATCTCTTTTATCGCTGCCGTAACGCTCATGCTACTGCTTGGCGCGCTCTTTTCCCCCACAACACCAGTAAAAGCGGCAAGTTTTACAGTCACCAGGACGGATGACTCTTACGATGGCGCTTGCGACACTGATTGTTCACTGCGCGATGCAGTGGCCGAAGCGAACTCTTCTGCTGGCGCAGACACCATCGTTCTTCCTGCAGGTACGTACACCCTTTCGGCGGCAGGTGTCACCGATACAACAGGCGACATTGACATACGTGATGAACTGGTGATCACCGGGGCGGGTTCGGCATTGACCACCATCCATGCCAACACAACACTCCTCGACCGCATCCTTGATGTTGATTTTTCGACCAACTCCCTGGGTCTTACCGGTTTGACGCTCGAAGGGGGGAACACCACCGGCAAGGGCGGGGCGATCTTTTCTTTTTTAAATATTCTAAACTTTGAAGATGTCATGATCAGGAATAACACTGCCAGCTCTGAGGGCGGTGGGGTCTATATGGAAGGTGGAAGTTTGCATATGCTGCGCTCCGAGATCAGCGGCAACCATTCCGGGTCGGCGGGGGGAGGATTCAACGGTTTTGGTGCCAGCCTGGTGGCGACCGAAAGTGTGATCAAGAACAACACCGGGGGTGATGGCGGAGGGATCTATGTCAATGGTGGCGGGTTAACCATCACAACCAGCCGGGTGGAAGGCAACAGCGGGGGAAAAGGCGGCGGCATCTTTGTCTTTATCGGCAACAGCCCGTTCACCCTTACGCAAAGCCTGGTCAAAGGCAACTCATCCGGTGATTATGGGGGCGGGATATACCTCCATTCAAACGGCACAGGCCAGGTGGACATCATCAACAGCACGATCAGCGGGAACCTGGCTCTCAACAACGGCGGCGGGATCTACACTGAAACGCCCGTCAATATCAGCCATTCCACCATCGCTGAAAACCAGGCGGACACCGACCACAGTGAAAAATGGACGCCCACGGGTGGGGGAATTTATGGTTACAGGGCGACTGCGGTGTTCCATATCAGCAATTCCATCCTGGCGAACAATACAGGCAATTACTTTGGGCTGGACCCCAACAACGATTGCTATCTCGGGCTCAGCAGCAGCATTGCCAGCCAGGGCTACAACCTGGTGGAATACAGGGGTAATTGTGATTTTACCGGTAGCGGCGAGCTGCTGGCGCTTGACCCCCATCTGGGACCGCTGCAGGATAACGGTGGTCCGACCTACACCCATGCCTTATTACCGGGCAGCCCGGCCGTGGATAAGGGCGACCCTGCTTTTACCCCGCCACCCGATTTTGACCAACGGGGCTTCCCAAGGGTCTTCAACTTGCGCATTGACATGGGCGCCTATGAAGCTCAAATTACCAGGATCTACATGCCGATCCTGATGCGTTAGCTTAAGGGTACGTTCCTGGCGATATTTGACCGGTCCTTGACGCCTTATGGCAAAAGGCAGGACCTTTTACTCTTGAAAGGATCTAACCGCGCCTCTCAAACCCCGCGTCTCCATGCTTGCCAATGAACGCCAATACTTTCTAACAGCACTCTCCTTTGAATTTTATAGAATATCAGTAACAAAACTATTCGACGATAAGGAGATCATTATGTCGTGGAGAAAGTATTTTAATTTACTGTTCGTTCTTGTTATTGTATTCTCACTCCTGTCAACACAGGTCAAATCCCCGGTCAACGCCCTTCCAGCCTCCCCGGTGGATGAATCAAAAGTGCCCCACTATTACGGGCCTTACCCCAACTGGGCGCTCAGCCCGCTGACCCTGCCGGACGTCTCAGTTTTCATCTCGGGAGATGGGGCGGGTGCCACAGCTGAGGCAAAGATTGGCGCCAACGGTGCGGTCACTGACATTTTCATTACCAACCCCGGCAGCGGCTACACCTCAGCTTCGGTTCTGATTTCCGGTGCCGGCACCGGTGCCACCGCAACCGCCGGTGTGACCGCCTCTGGTGCGGTCGTTGCCATTAATGTCACAGCAAGCGGCGCAAACTACACCGCTCCATCCGTGGCGATCACCGG
>CAYSZB010000064.1:4831-12118 GCA_964435475.1 uncultured Anaerolineaceae bacterium
CAAGAGGGTCCGATCTCGATCAACCAGATCCGCGATGCCATCCAGGCCACCGTCAACGCCACAGCAGTTGCTACAATTTCTGTAGATACCATCACCCTGGACACCTTTGGTGCAGGTTATACTTCCACCCCGGGTGTTGCCATTTCTGATACGACAGGCATCGGCACGGGCGCACTGGCAACTGCGGTCACCGATAGCGGGGCGGTCACCTCCATTACCCTGACCAACGCTGGTTCAGGTTATGTGACACCCGGCGGCATGAAGAAATTCCAGGACGGGCTGCCCATGCTGTGCGACCCATCCATCCCCGGAAGTTGTGTCGCCACCAACCTGGGCCAATACCTGCCCCTGGCTGTTCCCGATACCAACACCTTCCCCGGGGCAGATTATTACGTGATCGGCCTCATCCAGACCCGGGAGCGTTTAAGTTCCTCCCTCCCGGTGGACGGCACATTACTGCGCGAATATGTCCAGCTGGAAACCCTGGATAATGCTGACTGGAGCAAACATGTTGCCCTCGAGACCGAGAACCTCGATGGCACGACCACCCCGATCCTTTGGCCGGATAATTCCCCGGTATATGCCGTGGATGATCCGCATTACCTGGGACCGGTCATCCAGGCCCAGAGTGACCGCCCGGTCCGAATTGTCTTTTACAACCTGCTGCCAACCGGTTCCGCGGGTGATCTCTTCCTGCCTGTGGATACCACTTTCATGGGCGCTGGCATGGGCCCCATGGCCATGATGCCACCCATGGACGAAGGCTCAGTTCTGGACGAAGTGCGTAACCCCGCTTGTGGCGAAGCCGACCGGGACATGATGGTCCGCATGATGTGTTTTGCAGAAACACGCGCCACCCTGCACCTGCATGGCGGGATCACCCCCTGGATCTCTGATGGCACACCCCACCAGTGGATCACGCCGGCTGATGAAATTACCGGCTGGCCTGAGGGCGTCTCGGTTGAACAGGTACCTGATATGGTAGGCGGTTTGCAGCCTGCCGGTGTTCCCGACTGCTCGGCGGATAATGATGGCTGCATGACCTTTTACTACACCAACCAGCAGAGCGCCAGGCTGATGTTCTACCATGACCACGCCTGGGGCATCACCCGTCTCAATGTCTATGCCGGTGAAGCTGCGGGATACATCATCCGCGACGCGACCGAGAAGGCACTGATCGATGCCGGCCTGCTGCCCACAGGCAGTTCTGAAATCCCCTTGATCATCCAGGATAAGACCTTCGTCCCGAGTGCTGCCCAGATGGCCGCCCAGGACCCGACCTGGGATTACACTCGCTGGGGTAGTGAAGGTGATCTCTGGTATGAGCATGTATACATGCCCGCAACAAATCCCAATGACCCCGGGGGCATGAGCGCTTATGGACGCTGGTTCTATGGTCCTGATTTCTGGCCACCGGCCACCCCGGAGTTTGGCCCGATCGCCAACCCATATTTCAACATGGACCCGGCAACCAACTTTACAACCCCGTTGGCAGTACCATGCGACCTGAACAATCCCACCACCTGGCAGTATGACGTTGACCCGTTCTGCGAGCCGCCCACCATCCCGGGTACGCCCAATAACTCTGCGGGTATGGAACAGTTCAATGACACCCCCCTGGTTAACGGAACTGCCTACCCCACAGTCACCCTCGAACCAAAATCCTACCGCCTGCGCGTCCTGAACGCCGCCAATGACCGCTTCTGGAACCTGCAGTGGTACGTGGCTGACCCACGCACCGGTACAGACAGCGAAGTTGCATTAAACCCGGTGGAAGTGGCCATGGCCCAGGACGACCCTACTGTATTTCCGACCCCTGACACCACCTGGAGCCCCGTCGGACCTTCCTGGATCCAGATCGGTACCGAGGGAGGTTTCCTGCCCGCCCCTGTGGTCATCCCCAACCAGCACATTACCTGGATCGAGGACCCCACCCGCTTTGATGTGGGCCTTGTGGACCAGCACTCCCTGCTGCTTGCCCCGGCCGAAAGGGCTGATGTGATCGTTGACTTCTCCCAGTATGCCGGTCAGACCCTGATCCTTTACAACGATGCCCCTGCTGCTTTCCCGGCCAGGATCGCCACCTATGATTACTATACCGGCGCCCCGGATATGAGCCCCAATGCTGCATCGGTCATCATCCCCGGCTACGGGCCCAACACGCGGACGATCATGCAAGTCAAGATCGCCGCCACCACCCCGGCCCCGGCCTATAACCTCAACGCACTGCGCGCCGCCTTCCGCCATCGTGCCGATGGCTCCGGTGTCTTTGAATCCGGTCAGAACCCGATCATCGTCGGCCAGGCTGCCTACAACTCAGCCTATGGTACGAACTTCACCACAGCTGGCTGGTGCAATAACCCCACCAGTCCAAGCGCCCAGTGTGATGGCTATGCCCGCATCTCAGAGCAGGGCGGCGACACATTCAAATTTGACACCCTGGTTGGCACACAGCTTGGCGTCAAGTTTGAACCGAAAGCCATCCATGACGAGATGAACTCCACCAACTTTGAACCTTTTGGCCGGATGTCGGGCAATCTTGGTCTTGAAATTGTGCCGGCGACACCCAACAACCAGAACGTGGTCCTCTATCCTTACGTCAACCCACCCACCGAGATCTTTGACGGCACCAACCTTCCCACCACCGGGAACCTGACACCCATTTCAGTTGCCAGTGATGGCACCCAGATATGGAAATTCACCCATAACGGTGTCGATACCCACCCGATTCACTTCCACCTTTACGATGTGCAATTACTCAACCGGGTGACGTGGGATAACATCATCAAACCACCAGATCCAAATGAGTTGGGTTGGAAGGATACTGTGCGGGTCAGCCCATTGGAAGACACCTATTTTGCCATCCGCCCGATCATACCGATCTTTCCCTTTGAGATCCCCAACAGTATCCGGGAGCTGGACCCCATGATGCCAATTGGCAACACGACCATGTTCAACCCCACGGACCCCAACGGGATCAATGCTCCAATTTCCAATCAATTGATCAACTTTGGTTGGGAATATGTGCTCCATTGCCACATCTTATCCCATGAGGAAATGGACATGATGCGTCCCCAGATCATGGCGATGCCGCCCCTTACCCCGGATGGGCTTTCCTTCAATGTGTCCACCGGCCAGTTAACCTGGAGTGACAACTCGATCACTGAAACTGAGTTTATCGTCCAGAAGACACTCAACGGTATAAGTTGGGTGGATGCCGGCAATATCCTTTCACCGCTGAACCAGCCCAATATCCACCAGGCGAGAACCTTCACCGATGCTGGTTACAGCTCGCAGGTTGTTGCTTACCGCGTTTTGGCATTGAACACGGTTGGCTACGGCGGAGCTTACCCGGCAGTCACCGTCAAGTCGGTCTCGCTTCCACTGCTTGTCAACCCGATCATGTACTACATGCCAATGATCGTACGCTGATCACCAGGGACGGTTGATGTTGAAAAACATCAACATACCTGAATAACAAAAAAGGAAGGTCTCCACCAGAGGCCTTCCTTTTCTTTTTAATAACACCTCTTTCCCCGGGCATTGATAACCTTTGCCAATCAATGTAAATGAACATCAAAGTTAATTGCAGCTATTAACTCTATAATATACATGGAGCAGGAGTGTACTTTGACGGATAAAAAATTGGTCCTGGTCATTGATGATGAGATCAACATTCAACTCACGTTGTCACATATCCTGACGCGTGCCGGGTTCCAGGTCATGACCCTGGTGAATGATGAAGGATCCATCAGCAAGGTTCTCACCAGGCAAATTGACCTGGTCATCATTGATTTTGACAAGGAAGCCAGGGAAAGTGAATGTCCTTTATCCAGGATCAGGAAAAAACTGGCCGATGTACCGCTCATTGTCTTAACGCATGATCCAGTCGAAGAACTTGTCAATTGCGCACGCAAATTTGAGCGTTGTGTATTGATCGTCAAACCGATCGACCCGCAAACGATCCTGGATGCCGTAAGCAGAATGTTGGGCTAGCCTGGCAACCCCCAAACCTTACCCGGTTTGACGAATGTAATCCGGCCTGCCGCCTTAAACGACCAGGCGGTAACCGACATCCCGTACCGTGATCACATAGCGCGGGTTGGAGGTGTCCGGCTCCAGGGCTTTCCGGATCTTGTGGATGTGCCAGCGCGTCATCTCGCGCGCCTCGCTCCTGGTCATCACAAAACCCTGTGATTCCTTGACCAGGTTCTCAAACGAAACCACCTCGGGAGAATAACGCATCAATGTAACCATGTAATCAAACGTGGTCGGGGGTAATTGTGCCATGTGGCTTTCAACGATCAGGTGCCTTGTGTGCAGGTCTGCCGTAAAGACCCCGCATTGAAGAAAACGATCCGGGTCAACCACGGTCACGGGGACAGGGACCACAGAAGACGTGGAACCGGGACCGTCCACCTGGCGTAATTCAGCCAACAAATCCTGCACCTGCGTGATGATCTGGCGGCGGCGCAGTGGCTCCGCTTGTTCAGCCAGGATCTCACTGACCCTAGCCAGGATATAGGGCGGGTCGATCGGTTTTAGCATGTAATCTTTTGCTCCTGCCCGCACCGCCTGCATCGCCGACTCGAGGGTGGCATGCGCAGTCAGGATCAGAACCGGCAAATCCGGGCTTATTGCATGGATCTTTGGCAGCAGATCCAGTCCGCTGGTATCCGGCAGTTTGAGATCCAGGAATGCCAGGTCGAAAACTCTGCCCTGCAGGCATGCCAACGCTTCCTTGCCATCACCCGCCAGGGTCGCCAGGTAACCACCCCGCTGTAAAATGGCTGCCAGGGTGTTGCGTAAATTGGGTTCATCATCGATCACGAGAATTGACGCTTGTTTTGCCATTTCCTGCTCTCCTGAATATTCCTAAGCTTCCATTTTCGGTAACCATGTCTCAAATGTCGCCCCCTGGCCCGGTTCGCTCTTCACATTGATCTGCCCGCTGTGCTTTTGAATGATGTCATAACTGATCGAAAGCCCGAGCCCCAGCCCCTTGCTTTTGGTGGAAAAGAAGGGCTCAAACATCCTGGCCAGGTGCTCCGGCGCAATGCCCGGTCCGCCATCTTCAAAGATCACCCCAACCTTGTCTTTTTCTTCATTCTCGATGATATCGATCTTCAACCTGCCACCGGCCGGTTGCATTGCCTCGATGGCGTTCATGCCAAGGTTGATAAAAACCTGCTTGACCTGGTCTTCCACGCCGTTGATCATCACCTCTGGATGAGAATCGATCTTTATGTGTTGAACCCAATCAACATGCCCGGTCTGTAAATGCGCATTCAGCAGTGCATGCACCTCCTCGAGCGCCTTGCATAATGAAAAAGGCTTGAACTGGCCTTCCTGGCGGGGGCGGTACACGTCCCGCAGTTGAGCCACCAGGTTCGAGATGCGTGCGGTTTCGGATGTCGCCATTTCCAGGAATTCTTGGGCCTGTGAATTGGCGGGAACGTCACTTTCGACCAGGTACAGGCAGTTTTTGATGGTCTGCAGCGGGTTGTTGATCTCGTGCGTGATGGAAGCCAGCATTCTTCCCATGGCAGCGAATTTCTCAGCCAGCACCAACTGGTTGTGCAGGCGGCGATCCTGCTCGATCGCCTCTTCCAGGGCAGCATTTAGGGAAAGTAGTTGATTTTCCTTGCGTTTGAGTTCGCTCAGGTCACGGGCACCTGCAAAAACACCAGCCACTTCCCCCGCCTCGTCTCGAAAGACAGAAGCATTATATGCCACGGGTGTAACGTGGCCATCTTTGTGTTGGATTTCCAATTCGTAATCCCGCACCGTTCCCGTCTTAAACACCTCTTGATAGCCGGCCAGGGCTTTTTGTGGATCCGTGAAGTAATTTAGAAAATCGGCCCCGATCAATTCATCCCTTGAATGCCCGGTCACTGCTTCAGTGGCTGCGTTCACATCGCCGATCTTTCCTTCAGGAGTGATTGTAACCAATGTATCCAGGTTTGCTTCAATGAGGCTGCGGTTGTAGGCATTCAAATTGCGCAAGGCATCCTGTGTCTTTTTGACCTCTGTAATGTCAATGCCCATTTCCAGGATCTGGAATGACCCGTCCGTATCGGTGAATGGAAAGTCGTGCACATCATAAATGTTCCCATTTCTCCCGATCCGTTCCCAGTGGTGGGGAGTTCTCGTCTCGAGAACTTTGAACGATTCACAATCATCGCATGGTGCCTTTCGGCCGTACAGGTATTCGTAACACCTCTGTTCTTTCGGTTCGCCAAAGTTTTCCCGGTAATAGCGGTTGGCAAAAGTGACACGATAGTCTGGCGACAAGAGGATGATGTATGCCGGGAGGATTTCCAGCACATCATTGAAGCGTTTTTGTTCTGCGGTCAGGGCTTTTTCTGTCAGAATGCGCCTTTCAATGTCTTGCTGAAGCGCCTGGTTGGCCTTGTTCAACTCTTCTGTCCGCCGGCGCACGTTCTCTTCCAGTCTTGCGTTTGCCTCTTGCAATGCCTGTTCCGATTCTATCCGCTCGGTGATGTCAGAGAATATCACCGCAAAGCGACCCTCGCCGAGGCTGTATGCAAACACCTCGTAATAGCGCTTGATGGCAGGGGAGTAATGTTCAAATCGCCTTGCCTCGCCGCCCAGGGCAACCGAACCGTACTGCTCAACCCAATGCGGGCTGTCATCCGGGAGTAATTCGTTGTGTGTTTTGCCGATCACCTCGGCGCGCAAAAGACCGGTCAATTTCTCGAAAGCGGGGTTGATATCCAGGAAGCGGTAATCCACCGGGTTTCCGTTGGTGTCACAGATGATCTCGTGCACGGCAAAACCTTCGCCCATGCTGCTGAAAAGGGTCTCGTAACGTTTTTCGCTCTCTTTTAATGCCATCTCAGCCTGTAACTGGTCAGAAATTTCATTGGCGATCTCGCACGCCCCAATAACCCTGCCCGTCTCGTCCTTGAGGGGGATGTGTTTCACCCGGTACACCTTCTGGTACAGCTCGGCGTCGCCAAAGCGCACGGTCTTGTCGGTGTTATTACCTTTTAGGACCGGTGTCCATTCTTCCACGGCGATTTTTTGCTGTTCCGGCATGTGGGCCAATACATCCGGCATGGACATGCCGAGGTCGATTGCTTTGCCGGTGAGGCGCTGCATCTCTGCAAAGTAGGATTGGTTGTAATAAATGTAACGGAATTCAGGGTCAAGCGCCGCCACAAGCATGTTCTTGTCCTCGCTCAGGATGTTTATGAGTTCGAGCGATTGGCGCAGGCGGGCATCATTTTCAAGCATGGACTATGACCCTTTCGAATGTTTTGA
>CAYSZB010000065.1:0-4479 GCA_964435475.1 uncultured Anaerolineaceae bacterium
AGAACAAGTGAGGTCAAAATGAAGCAAAAACGAGTTCTCCTGGTACTGGCAGCCCTTGTGCTGACCAGCCTGACCTGCAGCCTGCCAGCCACGATCTCCAGGTTCGTCGAAAAAGGGATGTCCTTTGTTGATCCGCCCTACACAGTGGAGCCCGATCCAAAAGAGGCACCTGTTATCGTTGACCCGGACCTGTCATCTGAACTCTTGCTTGCAGCAGTAGAGCAGATGTTAATTGATGAACAGCGCAATTGTAATTCCGCGATCAACACGCTTTATTACCCCTGTCTTGATGATGCAATGAGGAACGGGGCGGATGCCAATGAGGCTTTACACCAATGTGCACAGTACGCGCAAGCGTTAGCGATCAACGATCGAGGCGGTTTGATCACGATCAGTGATCAGCAGTACTACTACCGCGATAATGATAATTACTTTGGCATCGAATATCTCAGTGAAGGGGGAGCTGTTGAGGGCACTGTCACGATTAGCTATAATGAGGGTGATCCCGGAGAATGTACCATCAACATCCATTATGTGTTCGTTGGAAATTATGAACCCAAGACCTGCAAACTGAGCGGCTCGGGAACCTATAACCAGGAACACATAGGCGACTATTGCATCGGTGGAATCGATCAGGAATATGAAACGACCTGGCACGCCAAAGTTGAGGATGGTTACATCCGGGGAAATGTCGACAACACAGCGATCAACTTCTCTTATGAGGTTCGTGAGCATTAAGCGCGCAATCCGGGTAGGTGTCACATAGCGCTGCCAGCCAACATCAATTGCCTATTGAATTCTCAATCATATTGCCGTATAGTAATACTGATCCCTGTCGCGCACACTGCCGCCCGTCTTTTTGATCAGAAAACGAGGTCAAGATGAAGCAAAAACGTGTTCTGCCGATATTGTTAGCCCTGGTGTTGGCCAGCCTGACCTGCAGCCTGCCATTCAACACGACCAGTGAGCCCTCCCAGGCACAGATTGACGAACTCAACGCCCTGATCACGGCGGATATCGAACTGGGCGGGATGAGCGAGAATGATATCAATAGCGACGGGGTGGTCGACAATGTTTATTACACCTTCCCTACGTATGAGCTGCAACCAGGCGTCTTCCTGACCAAGACCTACGCCATGGAAAGCGGGGGTGAGGATGAGTTTCACCCCGGCATCGCCCTGGCTTTCAGTAATAAAAGCGGTGTCGAGCAAACTTTCAAGTTTACCCTCGAGGTGCCCAAGGAATTTGCCAGTGATGTCTCAGAGTTGTCGTTTTCATTGGAGCCAGCTGAGATCATTGAACCCGACCCGGTCCTGGATTTTAATATCAAATTGACTCCTGAACAACAGGTGGACAACTTGTTGATCGTTTATTCAGTTGCCGGTGTTCCTGATAAAGACCTGCCACGCAACAAACAGATCCTGATGGAGAAGGCATTTGCTGAGTATGAGAACTACTGTATCAACACGTATTTCCCGATGGCATATCAACAGGAACAGTGTTATCTCAACATGGCGATCGATTTCAAGAATTTTATCAATAAGGGGGCGCTGGAGCCCTATTGTCAGCAGGCAGGGGAGAAAAACCAGGCGGGTTGCCTGGCGATCATCAACAAGGACATCTCCAAGTGTGGAAAGGTCAAAGACAAATATCAGCAGGAGAATTGCAGGGCATTCTTCATCAATGACCTGTGCAAAGCGGAAAAAACCGAGGAGGACAGGGTCATCTGCATCGGGCGTGAGGCTGTGCGGAACAAGTCGCACGTGGCTTGCCTCCTGCTGCAGGACCGGGACATGAAAAATGTCTGCCTGGCGAACGTCTACAACAAGGCTTCCTATTGTGAACGCATCGAGGATGAGGATCTGAAGAATGAATGCCTGGCATCCTTTGGTGGGACCACAAACGCCCAGTCAGGCAGTGGTGGGAAGATCATCAAATGGTTCACCCCGGGCAAAGCCAAACAGGACTGCCTGGGTTTCACGGCAGTCAGCGGGGCATTTCCCCTGACAGAGGCGCACAGCATCGACACGCAACTCAGCTGTGAATACAGCAACCATGAGGATGATTTCAATGTTGGATTGAACATCAAGCTCTACCCGACTGAAGCTGAGGCGGAGACGGAATGGAAACAATTTCACCGTGTGGGGGATATAGAGCTGGGGATCATGTCCCACCTGTGTGTGGTGAGAGAAGAGACTGACAGCAGCTACCTCTATGTGCAAAAATTTGAGTACACCAAGGATGACAAGGATATTGTAGATTACCAGCTGGATGCCGGGGCATGGATCGGGCGGGGAAGGATCTATTTCCAACAGCGCGATATGCAGACACCGGACACTGCATTGTGGATGGCAACCCTGGCGCAGTTCAGGCAAATGCTGGGCAAGTAACGCCGTCAATACAAAAACCACACAATTTGCATACATTTGAGGCCTCCCAGGCATGATAATTGGTATGCCAGGACGTATCCACAAGCCTGTTTTCCTGTTAATGTTTTTATATTGCAATAATTCCTAATTCATTCTTTAAAGGAAAAGAAAATGCAAATTGTTACCGATAGTGGAACCGACCTGAGCCCGGCTGAACTGGCAGCGCTGAACATACGACAGTTGCCCTTAAAACTCTCGATCTCGGGCAAAACCTACCTGAGCGGGGTGAACCTGCAACCGGAGGAATTTTATAACCTGATCGAAAGTACCGAGGATATGCCGGTCACTTCTGTACCGTCTCCCGGTGATTTCATTGAAATCTACCAGGACCTGGTCAAAAAAGACCCCGAGATCCTCTCGATCCATATTTCCAGCGGCTTGAGCGGCACCTATAACGCCGCGCGAATGGCATCCACCATGGTACCCGGGGCGGATGTCACCCTGGTGGATACACAGAACCTGTCTGCCGGTTCCGGTTGGCAGGTGGTGGCAGCTGCGAAAGCTGCCATGGCAGGCTGGAATAAGGAACGCATCCTCGACATGGTGCACAAGATCCGCCAGGCAACACACACTATTTACACCCTGCCCGATCTGAAATACCTGATTGCCGGCGGGCGCATCAGCCACCTCAAAGGCCTGCTGGCATCCCTGTTGGGGATCAAACCGTTGATCGGGGTGGACCCGGTAACCGGTAAGTACACCGAGATGGGCAAGTCACGCTCATTTTTCAAGGCGATCGAAGCCATTCCCCAGACCATCACCAAGCAACATGCCCCGGGCAGCGAACTGCGTGTGCAGATCGGTCATGCCGGCAATCCATCGGGTGCTGTGCGCCTCAAGGAAGCCATGGAGCAGGTCTTTACGTGTGATTGGCTGCCGGATATCTCGATCGGCCCGGCCCTGGGCGCGCATACCGGGCGCGGATTGGTGGGCGTGATCTACGCTGCCAAGTCCGCCCTGCCAGTCATGCCCTAGCCTGGTCGCTATTGATCGATCAACATCAACCACCCCAAAATAACGTTTTGGGGTGGTTGCGTTTTAAGATAAACAGGTATAATTTTTGTGAGAAAAATTTCCAATATAAAGGTGTCCGTATGGCTAAAAAATGGCTTGTCATTCTCTCCGTTTTCCTGGTACTCATCATCTCAGGCGGCAGCGTCTTCTGGGCACTGCACCTGAACAGCGCGATCAACAACTACCGCTCACCGTTGACCAATGATCCACCCCAGGCGGGCGAGCCGCTGGGCGAGGGGTTGGCCCGGCGGGTGGTCTTCGTGATCATTGATGGATTGCGTGAGGATACCGCCAAAGATAAAGAGGTCATGCCGGTGTTGAATGCCTTAAAAGATCAGGGGGCTTCCGCCACCATTCACAGCGGTGTACCATCCTTCTCCACGCCCAGTTACGGGGTGCTGATGACCGGTGCCTGGCACTACCTGAGCGATGTGCCCGCCATGAACCTGGACTATGAAGTCATCCCATCCATGACGCAGGACAACATTTTCTCCGCCGCCAGCCGGCTGGGGATACAAACGGCTGCCTCTGGTTACTACTGGTTTGAGAAGCTGATCCCCACGGGAGACCTGGACGCCGGGTTCTTCACCCCCGGGGAGGACGAAGCCGCCGACCTGGACGTGATGAATGCCGCCCTGCCCTGGCTGGACGACCCGACCTACCAGCTGGTGCTGATCCACATCGACCAGGTGGATCACATAGAGCATGTGTATGGGGCACTGAGCGCAGAAACCCGACAGGCAGCTGCAAACTCTGATGCATACCTGGCGCAGATCCTGGCCAAACTGGACCTCGAGCAGGACGCGCTGCTGATCTGTGCCGACCATGGACATATCGACCAGGGCGGGCACGGCGGACCCGAGGCGATCGTCCTGCAGCAGCCGCTGGTGCTGGTCGGCGCGGGGGTCAAGCCGGGCAGCTACAATGATATCGAGCAGGTGGATATTGCCCCGACAATCGCCGCCCTGCTGGGCACCAACCTGCCCGCCACCGCCCAGGGCAAGCCGCGCACCGAGATGCTCTACCTGAGCGGCAG
>CAYSZB010000065.1:4579-11484 GCA_964435475.1 uncultured Anaerolineaceae bacterium
ATCATTGCAGCTGTGGTGACCTTTATGCTGGTCTTTAACCTGGCTTACCTGTATATCCTTGGCAACACCTATTCCTTCTCGAGCATAAAAGGCATCCCCCACCTGGTGATCACCTATGCCCTGATGTGCCTGGCGGGCATTTTACTGGCGGGCTGGCTGCTGATCGCTGCGAGCAAGGTCAGGCCGGCGGATGGGCTGCCTTTCAGCGAAATGGCGGTTGCCTTCCTGCTGATCCTGCAGCTGGTGTTGTTCATTCCCGGGCTGGTCTATTTCGTGCTGGTCGGCAAAACGATCACCTGGTCGCTGCCGCACATCACCACCCAGTTCTGGAACCTGCACGGCATGCTGCAGGTGGGTTTTGCCGGGTTGTTGGGATTATTGCTGTTGGGGATCGTGTCGCTGGTAGCCAGGCTTAAGAAGAAAAAGATTGCTGAATGAAGGATCCTGTGCCAGTCACAAGGAACAATTAGTAATATAATGTCCCCATTCACAAGCAACAATTATTTACTCGTTTCTTGACACTCCATGGAGGCACGAATATGAGAAAACACCACGCAATCATATTTATCATGTTGGCACTGGTCATGGCTTTTAGCATGGCTTGTGGTCTGACAGGCAGTAATAATTCATTGTCCAGCGGGGAGGATTCCGACGCTGGAGATGCAGGTTCTTCAGCCAGCAGCGGAAACTGGAATGAGCTTAAGGAACAATTTACAAGTGATATTCAAACCCCTTTATATCGTGATGGCAAAAAGAGTTTTAAGGCGGAGCAATTCATTGCCCGCCAGGTACCTGTGGACATTCAGTTCTCCGGTGACCCGGCTCCTGAAGTCATGCTGAAAGGCGCTTTGGCATATCCCAACTACTACATCTCCTCAAATCCACCTGAAACATTACAGGTATTTTTTGTCATGAAACAAACTCAACCCATGTTTTTGCAGATGGAAATCAGTCCCATGGTTAATTATGCAGATATGGAGTGGACGATCAACCTGTTGGATGCTTCCGGGGCAACCTTGCAGACGGTCCAGGTGAGGCCGGATGCGGTATTCCCGAATTATCCCCAGTCGATCAGCGCTTACCTGGACCAGGTACCCAATGGCGTGGCGCGGGTCAGCATCACAGCTGTGGTGACCCAGCGTTCTATAGGCAATACCTGCTTCACTGATGAAGATCTCGATTTCCAGTTTCCATACGACGTTTTCCCCCACACTCCCATCCTGATAAGTTATGGATTGCATGACTGGTTCCTGGGTGATGCCCCCCAGGAAAATGTAATTGGACAAATGCGTATGCGTGTTAAGAATATCCACGATATCGGCTTGACCGAATCTCTCAAAATCTTTTTCCTGGATGAGGCTAATACGATTGTCGGGTTTGGGGATTTTAATAATTACCTGGACCCTTATGAGGTAGAGGAATTTTATTCTGAAAGCGAACTTTATACTTCCTACCTGTCAGCTATTCCCAGTTCTGCGTTGGTCGTTTTTGACGATATTGACATCTGTAACCTGATGGAAGCAACGCGATAAATATATACCTGGTTTTGTGATTAACTTATGCCTGTGTGGTGATTTAGCCGCACAGGCATTGTTTTTGGTATAGACGATCCAATGTTGCCTTATAATTACTGATCATGATATTGAAGTCCTGGCTGTCCCAGTTTCACTTCAACAAGAAAGTGGTCATTGCCACCATTGTGGTTACCACCCTGATCATGATCGACCACTACTTCAGGCTGACCCCGGTCAAGGAGTTGGACAGGCTGATCCTTTACCTTTTCATCCCCGTCGCGGTCATTGTCCTGGTCTTCCGTGACCCACTGCGCGATTATGGCGTGGGTCTGGGCAACTGGCGCTTCGGCCTGCTCATCACGCTGGGCTCCATCTTGATCCTGACGCCCATCCTGTGGTGGGCAATGCGTTTCTCACCCGCCATGCAGAATTATTACGATCTCCCGATCAACAGTGATTCGCTGATCCTTTCAGCACTCGAGCTTTTGGGCTGGGAATTTGTGTTCCGCGGCTTCCTGCTTTTCGCCTATTTCCAGGTATTGGGGGATGATGCTCTATGGTTACAGGCGGTGCCTTTTGCCCTGGCGCACCTCGGAAAACCCCCGCTGGAGACATTAAGCACCCTGTTTGGCGGTTTCCTGTTTGGGCTCGTCGCATTAAAGACCCGCTCATTCATTTATCCCTTCCTGATCCACTTCTTTGTGTCCTTCCTGGTGACCTTTTTTGCCATGCAATGAAGAGTTAAGTTATAATTAAATGAAAAGGTTTCCGATATGATTTCAGAAATTCAGATCATCCTTCGCCTGCTGGTTGCAGCCGGTTTGGGCGCCATTATCGGTTTGGAGCGCGAACGCGACAACCAGCCCGCCGGCCTGCGTACACACATGATCCTGGTGGTTGGTTCCGCCCTGGCCATGGTCCTGTCGATCAACATCGCCGTACAGTTTGATGGTGACCCGGCCCGCCTGGCAGCCCAGGTCATCTCGGGCATCGGCTTTTTGGGCGCCGGCGCCATCCTGCGCTATGGCTTCAACGTCAAGGGGCTGACCACAGCCACCACCCTCTGGTCGATGGCCATCGTTGGGCTGGGGGTGGGCTATGGTTATTACCTGATCGGCGTGGTTACCACGGGCCTTATGCTGCTTACCCTGACCCTGCTGAACGTTCTTGAGAAGAAATTCATCCGCACCAGCGTACCGCGGACATTTGTCATCCAGGCGGTGGATCGACCGGGGATCGTCAAGGAGGTCCGCAAGGTGATCTCGCGCCTGTCTGAAAAGATCATCACCTTCACCATCCAGAAGAACATCAAGAACAAGCGTCTGCGCTTCTCGATCGCCGCCCATGTCAAGGTGGGTGAAAAAATGGAAAACCTGACCGAAGCGATCAGTGCCATCGAAGGTGTGCGCGGATTGAAGATTGAATAGAGCTTATTAATCCCAATGAACGCCCCCGGTTTGGCAACAACCTGCGGGCGTTTTTATTTTGAAGTATACTTTTTTACACAATGCCTGAACTCATTCATCGCCTCTTTGGAGAGGACAGTGGCTTTCTAAATATCGTAGCCGACCAGTGGGCGGTTGAACTGCCGCCAGCCAGGTCGCGGGACAGGCTGCCCCAGCTGGTCTCCCGCCTGCTGGACCGCGACCTGTTCCTTGAGATCGTGCAGAGCCTGCCGCAGGAGGCAAAGGCTGCGCTGACTGCCCTCAAAAGGCGCAATGGCAGCATGCCCTGGCTGATTTTCACCCGCCAGTTTGGTGAGCTGCGCATCATGGGTCCGGGCAAGCGTGAACGGCTCAAGCCCTACCTGCAGCCGGTATCAGCCTGTGAAACGCTGTGGTACCGGGCACTCATCGGGCGCGATTTCCTGGAAGTGGATGGTAATATCATCGAATGTGCCTACATACCGGGTGAGTTCCTTGCCTGGTTGCCCACACCGCCGCCCGCACTGCAACTTTCGCTGGGCGAGCGGGTCAGCCTGGAGGATAATGCCATCATCCACCCGGCGACAGATGCCATTTTGGATATGTCCTGCACGCTCCTGGCCAGCCTGCGCCTGGCACAGCCCAATGCGATCCGCGACCTGGCGCAGTGGCAGCCTTCATTGAAGGAATTGATGGCCTTGATGCATGACTTGAAAATGATCGACAGCCAGCAGCTGCCCAACCAGGATGTGGCACGCCCGTTTTTGTCCTCGACCCGCAGTGAGGCACTGCACTTTTTGGCGCAGGGTTGGCTGAAAAGTAAGAATTACAACGACCTGGCACTTGTGCCGTCGATCAGCCTGGACGCCAAAATTAAAAATGACCCGCTTTTGCCCCGCCAGGCTCTTTTGGACTGGCTTAAACGCATCCCCGGAGGTGAGTGGTGGTCGATCGATGCCCTGGTGCGTGCTTTCCATGCCCAGCAGCCGGATTTTTTGCGCCCGGATGGCAATTATGACAGCTGGATGGTGCGCTCGAGCCTGACCGAGGAACCGCTGCAGGGCTTTTCGGCCTGGTATGCCGTGGAAGGCGCCCTGCTGCGCTACCTGCTGGTTGGACCGCTGCACTGGTTGGGTTATCTCGACCTGGCAGGCATGCCCTATGATGAAAAACCGGTTGCCTTCAGGCTTTCTGCCTGGTTCAATGACCTGGCAGCAGGCAAAGTGCCCGACCTGGGCGAGGAGATCGGCGAGCCGATCGTGGTCAATTCCGGGGGCACGCTCAGCATGACCAACCGCACACCGCGCTTCGCCCGCTACATGCTCTCGCGCTTCTGCACCTGGGAAGGTGCACCCGCAGGGGTCTATGCCTACCGCCTGACGCCTGCATCGCTCAAGGCTGCCCGTGAGCAGGGGCTTACCGCCAGCCACCTGGTCAGCCTGCTGCGGCGCTATGCCAAAAGTGACCTCCCGCCCAGCCTGATCAAGGCGATCAACCGTTGGGACGAGGTGGGGGGCGAGGTGCGCGCCGAGAGGGTCAGCATGCTCCGGGTCAGCCGGGCGGAAATACTCGAAGAGTTGCGCAACTCACCAGCCGCACGCTTCCTCGGCGAACCGCTGGGACCGCTGACAGTGATCGTGCCGGAAGATGCACTGGAAAAAGTGATGGCAGCGCTTGCCAGGATGGGATATCTTTCCGATGTCAACTTCTGATATGAGCATTGCTGAGCGCAAGCCCTCCAGGCCTTTCCTGCTGAGGGTGGTTGGGCTGATTCTGCTTGCCATTTTCATGATCGCAATCTACCGCTTCACTGCTGCCCTGACCAGGCCGCAGTTGTTTGACCTTGCAGGGCTGCCGGGTGGACTGCGCATTTACCTGGCGGGCAGCGCTTTAGCCTGGGCGCTGGTCTGCCTGCCGGCGATAATCGGTCTGTGGCTGCGCAAGCCCTGGTCGGGCAAGGCTACCTGGGCGGCTGCTCTCTTTTACCTGGTCAGCTACTGGTCGGAACGCATCTTCCTGTGGCAGCCGGACCAGAACCGCCAGACCTGGCTCTTTTATGCCATCCTGTCCGTGCTGTGGGTCGCATTGAACCTTTTAACTTTCAGGCTGCGTTCCACGAAGCGCTTCTTAAAACTGGATTTCGACCAATTCCCGAAAGGAATACCTGATGAGCGACCTTGAAACCGAAGTGAAATTCAACCTCTCCAACCCCCAAGCCTACCTGTCACGGGTGATATCACTGGGGGGAAAGCTGGTCCAACCGCGCATGCATGAACGCAATATTCGTTTTGACCTGGCGGATCATTCGCTGAGTGCTGCCGGGCGGGTGCTGCGCCTGCGGCAGGATGCAGAAGTGCACCTGACCTACAAGGATTCGGGCCGCCTGGTGGATGGGGTGCTCACCCGGCGTGAGATCGAGTTCAAAGCCGACGACTTTGAAACCGCCAAAAGGTTCCTGGAGGCACTCGATTACCAGCAATATGCCTCGTATGAAAAATACCGCCAGTCCTATGAACTGGCTGACCTGTTGATCACGCTGGATGAACTGCCCTACGGCACCTTCACAGAGATAGAAGGCGAACCGGCCAGTATGATCCAGGTATTGGCGGGAAAACTGGGCCTGGATTGGTCGAAGCGCATTAACATGAGCTACCTGGTGCTGTTCGAGATCATGAAGAAGAACCTGGGTCTTGAGGGCAGTGCCCTGACCTTTGAAGCGCTGGCAGGGTTAAGCATTAAACCACAAAACCTGGGTGTCAGCCCGGCAGACACGGAGGCATGAATGAAAGCCTGGAAAACACTATCAAAAGAAGTCATTCTCTCACGCAAGCCCTACCTGGAGGTGGAAAATCATCACGTCCAGCTGCCTGATGGCCGTGTGATCGACCACTGGACCTGGATCCACACGCCCGATTTTGTCCTGGTGGCAGCCATTACCAAAGATGACCGCCTGGTGTGCCTGCGGCAGACCAAGTATGCTGTCAATGGGATCACCCTGGCGACCCCGGGTGGTTATATTGAGGATGGGGAAGCGCCGCTGGAGGCTGCCAAACGGGAACTGCGCGAAGAAGCGGGCTTTTCCGCAGAACACTGGGAGGATTTTGGCACCTACGTGGTCGATGGCAACCGCGGCAACGGGCATGGCCATTTTTTCGTAGCCCATGGGGCATACCCTATCGAGAAGAGCGCTTCGGATGACCTGGAGGAACAGGAATTACTGCTCCTGGACCGTGCAGCAGTGGAGCAGGCTTTGTGGAATGGTAAATTCAAGATGATCGCCAGCCAAACTCTGGTGGCGATGGTTCTGCTAAGATGGGGGAAGCCTGGTAAAAAGTAAAAGGAAATAATGGAAATGGTCGACAGTTCAACTACCTCCGATATTCACTTTATGCGCATCACGGCCACCACGATGAATGCGGTCTGTGACCTCAGCAAGACGCTTTCACCCGCCCATCGCAGGATGGTGGCGGATAATGTGCGCTCGATCGCCGAGGCACATTTCTCACCCAGCGCCTGGATGCGTGCGATCTATGCCGATGACACCCCTATTGGCTTTATCATGACGCATACCGGCTCGGATTACGAGGATGGCATTGACTGCCCCGGGGTCTTTTTGTGGCGCTTCATGATCGCCGAACCCTACCAGGGCAAGGGGTATGGGCGTAAAGCGCTTAAAAAGCTCATCGGGCACCTCAAAGCCATGGGCATCCCGCTGCTTTACACCAGTTGCGGGCAGGGGGAGGGCAGCCCGGAAGGTTTCTACTGCAAACTGGGTTTCACAGCCACCGGTGAGACCTATGACGACGAGATTGAACTGGTGTTAAAGCTGGCAGATTACCCTTTGACACCGCGGCAGTAAATCAATAACCGTTTGTGCAGTGCTCTGTCTGCCTGTTACTGCACGCCCAGGGTCTTGAGCGCCTCCAGGACCAGGAAAACAGGCCACACAATGCTCTTCAAAAAGCCC
>CAYSZB010000066.1:0-11192 GCA_964435475.1 uncultured Anaerolineaceae bacterium
CAACTCGTATGACTTATCTAAAAAGTGTATACCATGTGCTGACCTACTCACAATAAAAAAAGAAAAATGCTTGACAATTAAAATTTATTGGGGGTAAAATTCATAAGTTTAAATTCGCGTTTCAAAGGACTGAATGATACTACCCGGCCTGATCGATGTGCATGTCCACCTGCGTGTTCCCGGTGGTGAACATAAGGAGGATTTTCACACCGGCAGTGCTGCCGCCCTGGCAGGTGGCTTCACCACCCTGATGGCCATGCCCAACACCAGGCCGCCCCTGGTGACCCTTTCAGATTGGCGCATCGCACAGTTAGCTGCCACAAGGCACAGCCTGTGCGATGTTTTTTTATATGCCGGCGCTTCAGCTGCCCACCTGGATGAACTGCCAGCCCTGGCAGAACAAGTGCCCGCGCTCAAGCTCTACATGGATGAAACATACGGTGACCTGACGGTTCAGGGTCTGGATAACTTGGCGGCTGTGTTCAAAGCCTGGCCAGCCAGCAAAGTGCTGGCGGTGCACGCCGAGGATCTTTCATTGGCAGCAGCCATCTCCCTTTCGACAACCCTCCCCCGCCCTCTGCATATCTGCCATGTCAGCCGCCGGGCAGAGATCGAGCTGATCGCCCGCGCCAAAGCTAAAGGTTTTCCAGTCACCTGCGAGGTGACACCCCACCACCTTTTTCTGACCCAAAAAGATGCCCAACGGCTGGGTGCCCTCGGGCTGGTTCGCCCACCGCTTGCCGACCAGTCAGACCAGGATGCTCTTTGGGAGCACCTGGGGGAGACGATCGACATCATAGCCAGCGACCATGCCCCCCATACCCTGGCCGAAAAGGGCTCAACCAACCCGCCCTGCGGCGTACCCGGCCTGGAATCGACCCTGCCCCTTATGCTAAGTGCCGTCTCCCAGGAGCGACTGAGCATGGATCGCCTGAGACAGCTCTTATACGATAATCCCCGGCGCATTTTCAACCTGCCCGAACAGCCGGAGACCTGGATCGAAGTCGACCCGCAGGAGGAATATACTTTCCCCATGCATCCCCTGTACACCAAGTGTGGCTGGTCACCCTTTACACACATGCCCATGACCGGGTGTGTGAAGCGGGTCGTGTTGCGCGGTAAAGAGGTATTTAAAGATGGAGTAGTTTTGAAAAGTCACTAAGAGAGATCCTGTAGGGTCTCTTTTTTTGAAATCTTAATTGGAGCGTAAAAAATGCAACAAGAAAAATTAATCCCGATCTTTCAGAATAACCTGATCCCCCGAGAGGCACGTGTACAAAACGGCCTTTACCGGCAAGACATTCTTTCGGTCAACCAATTCAATCGCGAATTATTGGCATACATTTTTGCCAGGGCGGAAGAGATGGAAAGTATGGTCCAAACCAGCGGTACCTGTGACCTGCTCAAAGGCTACACCCTGGCTTGTGTTTTCTATGAGCCCAGCACCCGCACCAGTTCCTCTTTCATAGCCGCCATGGCACGGTTAGGCGGCAAGGTTATCCCCATCACCGAAGGAATCCAGTACTCGTCTGTATCCAAGGGGGAATCGCTGATTGACTCGATGCTGACCCTCGAACAGTACTGTGACGTGATTGTCCTGCGTCACCCAGAGATCGGTTCGGCTGCCCAGGCAGCCAAATATGCCCATGTGCCGGTCATCAATGCCGGCGATGGCGCCGGGGAACACCCCACCCAGGCCCTGCTTGACCTGTTCACCATCCGGAAGGAATTGGGCACCATCGACGGTCTGCGAGTAGCCATGGTGGGTGACCTTCGTTACGGGCGTACCGTGCACAGCCTGACCAAACTGCTCAAAAACTACAACGTTTCTCTGCGCTTTGTTTCCCCGGATACTCTCAGGCTGCCTCTCGACCTGATGAACGACCTGATTGACTCTGGTGTGGATGTGAGGGAGAGCAGCAGGGTCCAGGATGTGATCAAGGACGCCGATGTGCTATATGTGACCCGCATCCAGAAAGAACGTTTCAGCGACCTCGCGCTCTATGAAGAGGTGAAGAACTGCTTTGAGATCAACACCGATCTCATGACCATGGCCAAGTCTAAAATGATTGTCATGCACCCCCTGCCGCGGGTTGGTGAGATTCAGTACCAGATTGACAAAGATCCCCGGGCAGCCTACTTCCGCCAGGTGCACAATGGCATGATCATCCGTATGGCTTTGCTGGCTGGCGTCCTGGGACAGGCATAGGAAAAGGAGAGATAAATGAAATTCGTTGAAAAGTTGACCGCCGCAGTTGAGAAGAATCAATCCTTGTTGTGTGTGGGATTGGATCCCCAGGAATCCATGCTGCCACCTGGCGAGGACATTGAAGAGCGCCTGGTGGCCTGGGCGGAAAAGCTGGTCGCAGCCACCGCAGACATGGTCTGCTGTTACAAACCCAACATCGCCTTTTTCGAGCAGTTCGGTCCTAAGGGATTGTCAGCCTTGCAAAGCATCGCAGCGATCATTCCCGAAGATATCCCGATCCTTCTGGATGCCAAACGCGGGGATATCGGTTCCACCGCCGAAGCCTACGCCGTGGCTGCTTTCCAGCAGTGGCATGCTGATGCGTTGACCCTCAGCCCATACCTGGGCCGAGACAGCATCCAACCTTTTCTGGCCAATCCCGACAAGGCTGCCTTTATCCTTTGCCAGACCTCCAACCCTTCCGCCAGCGAACTACAACTGCACGGAGAACCTGCTTTGTTTGAGCAGGTCGCCAGGGTTTCAGTTCACTGGGGAGAACCGGGACAGATCGGGCTCGTGGTGGGGGCAACCCAACCGGAAGCCCTAAAACGGGCACGGGGAATCTGCCCACAAGCCTGGATCCTGGCACCCGGTGTGGGTGCGCAGGGTGCGGACCTTGTCGTTGCGCTGCAGGCTGGTTTGAGATCGGATGGGATGGGCTTGATCATCCCGCTATCGCGCGGGGTGCTGCTGGCTGATGACCCGCGTGCCAGTTGTGCCGCACTGCGTGACCAGATCAACATGGTAAGGGAATCGATAAAAAAGGAACCCCCGCTGAACCCAAATGAAAGCCTGATCCTTGGCCTATTTGAAACCGGCTGCATCCGCTTCGGGCAGTTCACCCTCGCCTCAGGGGCTACCTCACCCATTTATATCGATCTGCGCCGGCTGGTATCATTCCCGGACCTCTTCTCCCAGGCGGCAGAAGCATATGCTGAAAGATCGCGCGCGATCCAGTATGACCTGCTTTCAGGGGTGCCCTATGCCGCCCTGCCGATCAGCGCGGTGGCTGCCCTACGGCTGCACAAAGGCATGATCTACCCGCGCAAGGAGGCCAAAACCCACGGCACTGGTCAGTCGATCGAAGGCGTCTTTACCCAGGGACAGGTGGCTTTATTATATGAAGATGTTATCACCAGCGGGGGAAGCATCCTGACCGCTGCCGGGGTGCTACGTGCTGCCGGGTTGATCGTCCGGGACGTGGTTGTGCTGGTGAACCGGTCCCAGGGCGGCTGTGAAGCGCTGGCCGCAGACGGTATCAAACTGCATGCCATCCTCACGATGGATGATATCTTGGATGTGCTGGATAAGAAACAACTGGTCGCTGCTGATCTCATGCACCAGGTCAGGGCATACCTGGAAGGTCAGGCATGAAGCAAACCATTCTGAGTTGTGAGTTTCTCGGGATGCAGATGGCCAACCCGCTGGTGCTGGCCTCCGGGATCCTTGGCACCAGCCCCAGCCTTATGGAGCGGGTCGCTCGTGAAGGTGCCGGGGCAATCACCTCTAAAAGCGTCGGACCGGAAGCGCGTGCAGGCCATGCCAACCCGGTCGCCCTGGCTTGGGATGGCGGGGTGATCAATGCCATCGGACTGACCAACCCTGGAGCTCAGGATGAGCTGCCCCTCCTGGTGGAAACCAAAAAACGCCTGGCTACACTCAACGTGCCCCTCTTTGCCAGTATCTTTGCTCCCAGCGTGACAGACTTTGGCGAAGTAGCGCGTATCATCAGCCAGGCAGGCGTGGACCTGATCGAGGTCAACATCTCCTGCCCAAATGTCGCCTCGGAGTTCGGGATGCCCTTTTCGGCTGATCCCGACAGTGCAGCTGCGGTGACGGAAGCTGTACGGTGTGCTACCCACCTGCCGATCAGCATCAAACTAGCTCCCAATGTTCCCAATATCGCGGCGATCGCCCGCGCCGTGGTGGAGCAGGGTGCAGATGCGATCACTGCAATCAATACCATGCCGGCCATGCTGATCGATGCCCATGCCGCCGGGCCAATCCTCTCCAACCGCACAGGGGGGCTGTCAGGGACAGCGCTCAAGCCGATTGCCTTACGCTGCGTGGCGGAGATCGCCTCGGTTGTCGCGGTACCGATCATCGGCACAGGCGGGGTACAGAGTGGGCTGGATGCGGCTGAAATGCTAATGGCCGGCGCCACCCTGGTGGGTATCGGCTCAGCGGCCTGGAAGGACGGTCCAGCGGTCTTCACCCGCATTGCGGATGAACTTTTCAGCTTCCTGGATGCTGCCGGTTATACACAAGTGGCGCAGATCCGGGGAAAGGCGCTGCAATGAAAGAGCAGGCCTTATTTTCTGTTTACACTGTCCAGCAAGTAAGTGCAGAAAACGTGCACACCCGGACCCTTGTGCTGGATCGACCCCTGACAGGCGCTTATCCCGGCCAGTACATCATGGCCTGGCTACCGGGGATCAGCGAAAAGCCTTTCAGTCTCAGCGGCAGTGACCCGTTGGCAGTAACCATCTGTGATGTGGGTCCGCTCAGCCATGCCCTGTGCCAGCTTCAACCCGGGGATCGGGTGTGGCTGCGCGGTCCGCTGGGTAATGGCTTCCAACTGAGCTCAGGCTCCCACCTGCTGGTGGGTGGAGGATACGGCGCAGCGCCTCTGTGTTTCCTGGCTAAAATGGCCCGCCGCCAGGGGGACAGGGTGGCTGTCTGCCTGGGGGCGAAAAGCAAGCACGAGCTGCTGCTGGCCGCTCAGTTTGAAGCCCTGGGATGTGCTGTCTACCTGACCACCGAGGACGGCAGCCAGGGCGTCCAGGGATTGGTGACCAGTGCAGTCCAGGCAGCTATCACCCGGGATCAACCCGGCATGCTGTATGCCTGCGGACCCAACGGCCTGCTGCTGGCAGCAGTGGAACTGGCCCGCCAGGCACACATCCCCTGCCAGCTGTCATTTGAAGCCCTGATCCGCTGCGGCATCGGCCTGTGCGGTTCCTGCGAGCTGCCTGAAGACACCTACGCCCGGCTGGGGGTGCCGTCCGGTTTTCTGGTCTGCCATGACGGGCCCGTGATGCATATCCCAGATCGACTGCCTTAGGGCACGTCCTCCGGTCGGATCTCACGTCCTTCGCGGGCTGAGATCTGGGCCGCCAGGGTGAACTGCAGCACGGCTTTTCCGGTTTCCCCATCCAGCAATGGATCGCCGCCGCTCTTAAGGACCTTTACCAGGTGACGCGTAGCCGCGACAAAACTGTCCTCCCATTCCGGTTTCTCCACCGGGATGGGTGTGGTCTTACCCTCTTTGAAGAGCACCAGTTCAGGGATATCCAGCGCCTGGGTGGTATAGCGGTTGATGAAGATGATCCCTTTCTCACCAATCAGCTCGATGCGGTCATCATCCGAGTAGTAGCGCGAATTCATCTGGATCTGTGGGGTGTGGGCGATATCAAAAACGCCGTAAGCTGGCCTGGCCTTGAACTGGAACATGATCGTGGCTGGTGCATCGATAAACAAACCCGGTGCCACTGAGGTCTTATCGATCCAGGCAGAAACACGCTCCGCCTGCCCGACCAAGTGGTATGCCAGGGAGAAAAGGTGATAGCCGTGATCAAAGACCAGTTCTCCACCACCACTCTTATTCTCGTTAAAACGCCACACCCAGGCATCCAGGGGGATCTTCCAGCCCTGGGGAGATGACCCGGTATTGATGTGCATGCGCAGCATCACCGGACGGCCGATCTCGCCTGTGTCCAGCATAGATTTGGCTTTGACTGCCGGCTCATAATGCACGAAATTCTCGTAAACCCGCAACACCACACCTGCCTTCTGGGCGGCCTCGATCATCAAATCCGCTTCAGCCGCTGACAGGCACATCGGTTTCTGCACCGAGACGTGTTTGCCTGCTGCTGCCGCCTGCTGGGTCAGCGGGCAGTGCAGGTGATGCGGCACAAGCAGTTCGACCAGGTCGATCTCGGGATCTTTGAGCAGCTCGGCATAGTCATCATAGACCCTGGGCACACCCCACGCTCGTGCTTTCTGCCTGGCCCGCGCCCTGCGTGTATCGCATACCGCCAGGACCTGGGCATCCTCACTACCCTGGTATCCCAGCACATGCAGGTCCGAAATACGCCCGCAGCCGACGATCGCTACATTGATCTTTTTCATGAGGCATCCTCACGGGCTTTGTCCTGAAGTTCCAATTGCTGGCGGATGGTCGCATGCTTTTTGCGCGTCAGGGGATACCAGATCAACAGCGGCAGTGTCACCAGGATCACAAGCGCCGGGATGGGGCCAAAGAAGAGACGAATGCCCAGCAGGGAACGGCTGGTCTGTTCGACGTTGGCCACATAGCCAAACCCGGTCAGCATCCAGCCAACACCGGAGAGCGCCAACGCCTCCGAGAACTTGGTAGCCAAGCCCCAGATGCCATAGTACATGCCGCTGTGGAACTCCCCGGTCTGCAGCCGGTCATGGTCCACGACATCCGCCACCATAGCCCAAGGAAAGATCCACTGCGAGCCAAACCCGATGCCAGCCAGCACGGCCAGGATATAGATCACCCAGGCCTGCTCCGGCTTCAAGAGGAACGAAAAACCGACCGCAGCCGCCCCGATAAGCATGCCAATGGCATAGACCGGCCCCTTATCCAATTTTTCACTGAGTTTCTTCCAGAATGGCAATGAGGCAGTGACACAAACAAGCATTAAACCCATCACCAGGGAGATCTGCGAAGCCATCAACAGCTGGTATTCCAGGTAATAGGCCATCAGGGTCTTGACCAGCGCAAAGGACAGGTTGATCACAAAATAGGCCAGGCACAGGCGTTGGAAAGGCTTGTTGGAGAGGGTCGCCTTGAGGCTGCTCATGATGTTAGCCTTGGCTTTTACCTCCTGCACCTTTCTTCTTTCCCGCAAACCCAGGGCTGAGATGATCAACACGCTGGCACAAATTGCGCCATAGAGGATGCCCACAAAACCCCAACCGGTCCTCTGCAGGGCAAAGAAACCGACGATCAGCGGGGTGAGCGCCACCCCCACCATGTAGGCCGGGACCGCCATGACCATACGGTAGGTGGTCAGGGCACTGCGTTCATCGTAATCATCAGTCAGTTCTGAGGTCATCGCGTAATAGGGCACGTTGGTCAGCGTCCACATGGTATCGAACAGGATGAAGGTCAGGGCGATCCACAGGAAGGTCATCATACGGCTTGCCCCCTGCGGCACGAACCACAGCAGGGCAATGCTGATCCCCAGCGGAATGGCTCCAAAAAGCATGAAGACCCTCCGGCGGCCAATTTTGGCATTGCTGCGGTCGGTCAGCCAGCCGAAAAGCGGGTCATTAACCGCGTCCCAGAACTTCCCGATTAACAGGGCATTGCCTGCCAGGGCGGGCAGGATCAGGGCTGCATCGGTATAAAATTTCATTAAATAGAACTGCACGGCTGAATTGATGATCGCGTTACCCAGGTCACCAACCCCGTACAGGAACTTGGTCCTGGTGGACAGCTTTTGTTTTTTCTCCACCTGGGATGGGGCTGCTTGATCACTTGCTACAGAATCCATTTTTTCACCTCCATGAACTGACAACGGTTTTTAAGGCACTATCGGGCAGGTCATCAAACCCAAGCGCATCAAATATTCCCGGGAACGAAAGCGCATGGGTAGTTATCTCTTTGGGTAATTTCTGCAATATCTCATGCATCGGCAGATGGGATGCAGATGAGATCTGTTCCAGCGTCCTGCGGGAAGCCTGTTGGGATTGCTGGCGGTGGGCTGGGTATCCTACACCGCTTTCCACGCTGAAAAGGGCGTCAAAGATCATCTTCAGGTTGACATCCGAGGCCCAGCCGTAGCCCTGGTTAAGCATTAGTGAAAGGCAATTGCCCCCGTTGATTTGTGTGAAGAGCCAGGCGTCCAGCGGGTTGGTGATGTGCCCGCAAAAGACCCTCGGGTACTGCATGACCGCGTTGAGGAAGCCCTGGCCGGTGCCACACCCTCCCACCACCAGGTCCGCCGCCCCCAGGTTGAGGAAAATGGCAGCCAGCAGGGATGTATGGATATAGGTCAACTCCGGTTGGGCAGCATTGCGTGTCATGCCGGCATTGAGCAGGGTGTAGCCTCGTCCTTCCAGGGCAGCCATGATGTCCGCATTACGGTCAGCAGCACTGGTTTCATTAATAATGGCAATTCTCATAAAACGCTCCTTGTCTTTTATTGCCTTCACAGGCCGATTTGGTGGCGAAGTCTCTGGGTATCCTCGACCCAATTACCCACATTCCAGCGACCGAAGACGCCCAGCCCACCCAGGGGATCTGGTCCATAATAGACCGGCAGGTGGATCACTGAAAGGCCAGGGTGGGCAAAAGCCCTGTCCAGGGCTGCATTCAGTTCAGCACCACAATATCCGCCGTGCAGCGCCAACGCCCCCGGCACACTTGCCGCCCACTGGACATAGTCGACTGGTTTGGTATGCCAGGTCGCAAACATCTCCTTATACTGGTCTGCCTGCAGCCCGGATATCGCCGCCATGCGGTTATTGTCCAGGATCAGGATGCAACCCCTTGCCCCGTGCTCTGCCCCATCGATCAGCACCTGGGGGCACATGCAGAAAGAGCCGTCCCCGCTGAAAGCCAGGAAATATGGGGCCGAACCCACTGCCGCCGTCGCCAGGACTGCCGATGCAGCAAAACCCATGTAACTTGCACCGCTATCCGTGTAGGTGCGGTTGGGCTGCCTGTCTTCAGCCGCCTGGAAACCGTTGGCCTGTACATCGCCTGCATCAAAAAAACTCCGTACTTCTTTGTCCCGTGCCCAATCCAGGGCGATCTTGATAGCTGCCGGCTGGGTCAGCACCTCCCTGCCCCACAGCTCATCGGGCAGGCATTGCCGGTCAAAGCGCAATTTCTTGTATGCCTCCCAGGCTGATTTTTGCTCTGTACAGGCCTCCAGCCAGGTTGAGGGCTGTTTTTGGGTCTTGGCGAGGTGCGTATTTAGAATCGCAATGGTCGCTTTGGCATCCCCCACCAGGGCCAGGGTGTCCTGGTAGTGCAGGGCATCAGCATACGATGCGTTGATGTTGATCACTTTTTTGACCCTGGGATACCCGGTGCGTGAACAGTCTGACTGGCAGACCGCCCGTGTCCCAATGGCGATTAACAGGTCTGCCTCTTCCATGGCATAATTGCCGCACAGGCTGCCCTTTGAACCACCCACCCCCATACAGCGTGGGTGATTATAGGGCAGCGTCCCTGTCCCCCTTGGCGTCAGCACACATACCCCATCCGACAGCTCCGCAAGCTGCAGGATCTCCTGGCCTGCTCCATGCCCGCCTCCGCCGATCTTGAGCAGGACGGATTTCGCTGTTCCGATCCATTGGGCAGCCTGCTGGTAATCCCCGGCAGCCGCCCCCAGCCTGGGGGGTTCACCCGCAGGCAGTTCACGCAGGTTGTATCCCGGCAGGAAGGCCGGCTGGATGTTCATCGGCAGGGTCAGGTAGAACGGGCCGGCCTGGTATGGGTGGTCCACCTGGTTCAGTCCGCGCCGCAAAGCCGTGGAAAGCGCCCAGGGATCCTGCAGGCAGTATGACGCACCAAAAGAATCCAGCATCTTTGGGAATTGCTGCTGCTGATGGCGGGGGATCTGCTGCATGTTGAAGCCTTCATCCTGGCTGGTCTCATCCCCGAAGAGGTACCACACCCCGATCCCGTTGGATGCCGGGACCAGAGAGGCGGCAAGCGCCTGGAGCGCCCCCGGCCCGATCGAGGTGACCACCGCCGAACGCACACCCAGCGCCCAGCGCAGGGCAGCGGCAGCGTGCGAGGCTTCGATCTCACTGCGCAGTCCAAAGACCTGCAGCAGCCCGGCCTGCTGGTAGACGCGCAGCACCTCGCCAATCTCAGTCGAGCCGTGGCCAAAGACAGTGAAATAGGTGCGCACTCCCTGCCTGAGCAGCCCCACAACGATCAATTCCGAAAGGGTGGCATCCAGGTATGCAGGCAGGTTTCCCTCAGCAATGGCACTTTCCAGGCTGCCGGACCTGGCGATGGCTGCGGCGTGGTTCATGCGGGCGGTTTGGATCTCCTGGTAATTCATGTTTCCTCCTCAGGTAGAATGCTTGAAATTCAAACGGTCGATCAACTGGCGGCAGATATCCACCACACGGGGTGCCAGTTCACTGATGCGCTCCTGGCTCAGCCTGGCTGCCGGACCGGAGATCCCCATGGCACCCACCAGCTTGCTGCGATAATCAAAAATCGGGGCCGCAATACAGCGCACGTTGCTATCAAATTCCTGGTCATCCACCGCGAAACCCTGCTGCCGGACACGTCCCAGCTCAGCAGCCAGCACAGCGGGGTCAATGATCGTTCTGGGGGTATAAGGTTCGAGAGGTATGGGCAGCGGCAGGTCCGCAAATGTCAGCAGGACCTTACCCAGGGCGGTACAGTGTAGTGGGGCAAGCTGCCCGACCTCAACGTTCACCCGCAGCGATGAGGGTGATTCTGCCTGGTCGATATAGAGCGCTTTGCCCCGCAGGTGGACCGCCAGGTGGGCACACTCGCCAGATTCAGCCACCAGCATCTGCAGGTACGGTTTGGCTGCCTCGCGCAGAGGCAAACGGGTGATCACTTTGCGGCTCAGGCTGACCAGCATGGGTCCCAGACAGTATGAGCGTTCATCTGCAGCCTTTTCGACAAAACCGTGCTGTAGGAGGGTCTTCACCAGCCGCGAAGCTGTGGATTTATTGACCCCAAGTACGACCGCCAGTTCGCTAATGCTCAAGCTCGACTCATCCTGCGCTAATTTTTCCAGGATGGCCAGGCCGCGTGCTAGTGATTGGATCTCGCCCATCGAATTCACCTAATCTGTTGCATATTATGCAATGCCGTTGCACTATTTATTATATATCTCATATAACTTCCTTGTCAACAGAGAAAAACAGCCCACGGAAGGTTAAGATATTGTAAAAGCCATGAGATAAG
>CAYSZB010000067.1:0-10841 GCA_964435475.1 uncultured Anaerolineaceae bacterium
GCCAGCTTGATGTCATCCGGCCCGATGCCCTCGATGGGCGAGAGCAGCCCATGCAGGACATGGTATTTGCCGTTGTAGCCGCCGGTCCGCTCGAGGGCGATGACATCCATCGGCTCTTCGACCACGCAGATCACAGTCCCATCCCGGTCGGAATTGGCGCATATCTCGCATATCCTGCGGTCCGCCTGGGTGATGTGGAAGCACTCCTCGCACAGCCCGGTCAATGCCTTGACCTCCGCGACGGCTTTAGCCAGGGTTTGCGAGACCTCATCGGGGGATCTCAGCAGGTAAAAAGCCAGCCGGGAGGCGGTTTTGGGGCCGATGCCGGGTAGCTGTGCCAGCGCTTCAATAAGGTTATGAACTGCCTGTGGAAGTGAGTGCATATTCAGCCAGTTAGAATCCCAAACCACCCAACATCTGGCTGAAGGGTTTCATCTTTTCTTCAGCCAGCGCTTTTGAGCTCTCGATCGAGCGGTTGACGGCTGAGATGACCAGGTCCTGCAGCATCTCCACATCGCCATCTTTGAGCAAATCCGGGTCGATAGTGATCGATTTGCACACCTGGTCGCCGCTCATGGTAATGCTTACCGCACCACCGCCGACACTTTCATTTACCATTTCTTCAGCGAGTGACTCCTGGACAGCTGCCATCTGTTCCTGCATCTTTGCGATCTGTCCCATCATGCCCCCGCCTCTCTGGGCCTGGGATTGCCTGTATCCTTTTGCCATTGTTATCTCCTACTTTTTCTTTTTAATATCGGTGATCTTGCCGCCCAGGTCACGCATCGCCGTGCCCACCATGCCGTCGGCGTCAAATTCCATATCCGGCAGGATTTCGTGGGTGATGTTCTTGCCGTGGATGCAATTGACCTTCATTTCCCGTCCCAGGACCTGTTTGATGGCGTTGACCAGGATGTCGATGTGCTCACCGGTCAGCATCATGTTCCTGACCACCTCGCTGGAAAAGCCCAGCAGGAGGGTCTTGTTCTGCACGCCCAACAGGTTGGCTGAATTGACCAGGCCGACCGTCTTGGGGCTGCTCTGCCGGACAGCTTCCTTGATCTCCTTCCAGTTCTGCTGGATAAGTGGCAGCCCAAGTTCGCCGGTGCTGACAGGCCCTTGTGTTTCGGGGGTGGAAGTTGTGGTGATTGCCGGGGGGGTGACTTCCTGCACTGCTTTGGCCTTCTTCTGTTCAGGTTCGACCCTGGGTGTCATATCTCTTATGGCGTGCGGGGGGTCATTGCTGGCGATCCTTTCTGCTGCGCTGCTGACCTTCTTAACATCCAGGCTCTGCCCGCCTTCAATTGCGGCTTCGCCGATCGATAACTGGGTATAGGCCAGTTCCAGCCCCAAACCGGGGTGCCAGTTGGCCTTTAGATCAGTGGCGGCCTGGCTGAAAGCATTGATCGCCTCGAGGATCTGCGGTGTGGAAAGCTGTGCTGCATGCATTCTAAGCGCAGTTCTGACATCCAGCGGGGCATCCACCTGTTTTTCGAGCCCCATCTTGACCAGCAGGATGGAGCGCAGGTAGTCGACGATCTGCCTGGCGAATTGCCTTGGATCGCTGCCGGCGTCCAGCGTCTTCTGGATCTGGGTCAGGCCTTTGGCGTGGTCATTGGTAATGAAAGCGCTGACCAGGTCGAGGACCGCCATGTTGGTGGCGGTGCCCATCATGTCCTGGGCGACCTCGAGGGTGATCTTGTTTGACATGGACGAAAGCTGGTCGACCAGGGCAATGGCATCGCGCATACTGCCCGTGGATTGCCGGGCGATCATCATCAGCGTCTCGTCCTCCACCTCGATGCCTTCTTCGTCACACAGACCACGCAGTTTTGTTTTGATCAACTGGGTCGGGATGCGCCGAAATTCGTAGCGCTGACAGCGGGAGATCACGGTTGCCGGGATCTTGTGGATCTCGGTGGTCGCCAGGATGAAGATCACATGCGCTGGGGGTTCTTCAAGCGTTTTCAACAGCGCATTGAACGCCGAGGTCGAAAGCATATGGACTTCATCAATGATGTAGACCTTGAATTTGCCCTGGGAGGGGGAGAAGGTGATCTTGTCGCGCAGGTCACGGATGTCATCCACACTGGTGTTGGATGCCGCATCGATCTCGATGAGGTCCATGAACCTGCCCTCGTTCACGGCGAGGCAGTTGGCGCAGTGGTTGCAGGGTCGATTTTCGAGGGATGCGTCCAGGCAGTTGACGGCTTTGGCAAGCAGGCGGGCACAGGTCGTCTTGCCGGTTCCCCTGGAGCCTGCAAACAGGTAGGCATGCGCCACCCGGTCGCTTTTGACGGCATTTTTCAATGTCTGGACGATCGGATCCTGCCCGATGACTTCTTCCCACAAGGCGGGTCGCCATTTACGGTATAGTGCTTGCGTCATGGTCTTAACATCCTAAGGTATTTGATATGTGGCACGGACTTCACCATTGGGATCTTTAAGGGTGACAACGTCTCCCGGTTTCCAGATGGCTTGTTTACCACCCCAGAACAATTCTATCACGCTATCATTTCCGCTCCTGGAATTGATGTTGATCGCCCCATCTTTGTTCAATTTCAGTCCCGGGATGATGTAGTTACCGAATTGCTTGTTTTCAATGACCCAGTTTGCCAGCTCAACGCTGTTTGGCCCTTCGTTGACCAGGAAGATGCGTTCCACATCATACTGCCCGATGCCAAAAACGCCTTCAATAACAACCCGGGTATCATCATAATTGATTTCTTGTTGTGTGATTTCGACTTGAGGCCCAACAGGGCTTTGCACAGAGGTCAGCGGGGCAGGGGTGATCTTGCAGGGGGAGGGGTAGTAGGTTTCCCATAACCAGAGCACGCCCGTGACGGTCAATGCCGAAACGAGGATATTAAGCAAGAGATAAAGGATGGCTCTGACCCATTTTTTCATACGTTGTGTCTCCCGTGCGACTAATCATAGCATAACTGGGCTGGAAATTGAGGGAAAAATTGATTAAAAATCATATAAGCAGACTTTAACTAACTCATAACAATATCTTGCTTTTGTCTTAAGACTGATGTGCTATTATATTGTCACTACAGGCAAGAATTGTTTCTCTCCTTTCAATTTTGTTACTGTAACCTAGATTGTAAATCTAAAGTTTACGAACTAAAAAGTAAAACAGGCGCAGGTGAGGCGCCTGTTTTACTTTTAAAGTCGAAATTATTGGCGAAAAGCCAACTGCTTGATATGCTCGATGTGGTCCCGCTGGTGCCACAGGGTGCGGCGGACAACCTTCCGGCAGGACCAGATCTCCCCATCCCTGCCAAGCACCTTGACCTGGTCAATAAAGGATGGAAATGCCTTCTCGATCAGTATCTGCGTTTGGTCCAATCTTTCGAGCGGGTCAGACGGCATATCCGATCGTTTTATCGTATCGAGGTCCAGCCGGTCCAGGTACCAGGCTTCTGCGTTGGCGATGTGCTTCATGATGCCATGGATATTCCAGCGTTCTCCCGGCCACATCTTTTGACACACTTCATCGGCCAGGGTGTCTATCCCTGCCAGCAGTTCGTCGCGCTGCCAGCGGTGGACCAGGAGGACGTGTTCGATTTCTTCTGCTGTCAGAGGATGCCAGTCATCCCTGAAAAAGGCATTGACCTCGTAACCCTCCAGCGCAGGTCGCAGGTCCTTGTCCATGTAATGGACGTTGAAGACCTCTTCCACGGCAAAATCCAGGCTGTCCAACTCAACCCAGGAGGCTTCTGTATGGTCTTTGATCCAGACCTCGTATTTCAACAATTCCCGCGGCAGGCGTAAAAGGACCTCCGCGTCATCCTCTCCATAGGCAAAACAACCCGGAAAGTCCAGCGCATAGCCCAGGATGCGTCCCGCGGGGTACTTTTCAAGTCCGATGCGAATTTTCATCAGGCTGGCTTAAGTGAAGAGCGGCAGGTGGCCCAGGGCGATGATATTCTCCCATTTTGCCCGGTCCCCTTCGGTCAGGATGGCTGCCTCCTGGATGACATGACCGCCGGCTTTCTCGATGATCAGGCGCATGCCCTGCAGCGTGGAACCGGTGCTGATGACGTCGTCCAGGATCAGCACCTGGCTGCCTTTGATCAGGGCGATGTCCTTTTCATCCAGGAACAGGTTTTGGGGCTTGCCGGTGGTGATCGAGAGGGTTTCGGACTGTACCGCTTTCCCCATGTAAGGCTTGTATTCCTTGCGCAGGATGACGTATGGTTTGCCGCTTACGCGTGCCAGGGCATGCGCAATAGGGATGCTTTTGGCCTCTGCGGTCACGATCACCTGGTAAGGAACAGCCTGAAGTTTTTTGGCAAGTGCCTCTCCGCAGGCTTCGACCAGTTCCACATCACCCAGAATGTTGAGAATGGCGATCTTCAGGCCTGGTTTGACCTCGAAAAGACGCAGGTCGCGCTGGCAGCCGGCAATGTTGATCGGGTAATACTCGGTTCCTAAATCCATGGTGACTCCTTTTGTCCTTGACAATTTACAGGGTCAATTTTAATCCAAAAAATCTGTTGTGTACGTGTATAAGAAATACTGCTCTTTACTGTGAGCCGAAAGATAGACAGGTAGCCGAAAATTGGGTAGGAAACGAGATGGCAGTTCCGTCCTTAATGGACAGAAATTTTCTCAATCTTGCATGTCCAACTTATTCAGCAGCCGCAGTGGATCACGGCTGCCAGCGTCCTGCCATTGCTTGATATCCTTCAGCGCATTGTTGACCAACTTTATCATCCCGCTGGCAAGGGGTTCGGCAGAATGCTCTCCCCACAACGTAGTCAGCTTTTCCTCCACCAAGGCGGTATCAGACAAAACATCCGGATGCATGTGGCACAAAGCAGCTGCTGTACCAAGCGCATAGCGGCGGGGCTGAATGCCTTGCGACAGGCACAGGCGCATGGTACCGACCAGCCGGTCATCCCACCCCAATTTCCGTTCAACATCCCGCCCGACACGGTCCACCCGGTCCGCCAGGAAGGGGTTGACCATGCGTAATAACAGGTCATCGACGTATTCCTGGTAGCCTCCTGGCGTAAATAAGGGGTCAATTCGCTTGTGGCGGCGGATCAGGGCAGTCCCCGATTCCTGCATGAAGGCGGCTCTCAGAAACTCCATCATACCCGGGATATCTTTTAACTCTGCGATGCGCTCTATCCCCAACAGGCTGCCGAGGTAGGCTGCCAGGGCATGGGTGGCATTATGGCCATACAACTTCGCTTCTTCAAAGGGTAAAAGGTTGTCCTTTTCAATAAATGCAGCGATCCTGGGGGTGAAACCTGGCTGTGGAAAATGAATCCTGGAGATCAATATCCTGTTAAAGGCTTCCACCAGGATCGCCCGGGGAAGCTCTGGGGTCATTGATTTCAATCCAAGGGCAGCTCTTTCTGCCTGTTCATTGATCACCCCGCTCATCTTGCCGATCACCGTGTTCAGAAAGCAGACCTTTTCTAGCAGTTGGATATTATCCCCAGCGAGCTCCCCAACCACCAGTTCCTGCAGGATCTCTGCAGCGTGGTTATGGTTTTCTGCACAATATATCACTGCACGGGGTCCATTTGCTTTGATCTTCAGACGTAAGCCGTCAGCCAGGATCTGGTACGTTACGCATCCGACCTGTCCCCGCCGGTAAAAATCAACCCCGGGCAGGGCGGTTGTGATCGCATCCGCCTGGGCAATGGCTTCGATCAGTACCTGGCGATCAGTGTCTTTATTGGGATCAAGCACTTCCAGCGGACCAACAGACACGGTTTCTATGTGATCCGGGTGCGCAATATTGACGAGGATCATCCCGCCGTTCTTCCGGACGCTCTCGATCACCTCCGGGACAACTTCAGCAACAACCAGACGGTCGAAATTCCCCGATGCCTGTGCTTCGTAAAGAAACAACCCGGACTGGATCGCTCCCAACCCAAAACCGACCAAAGTGCCTTTTTTTACCTGTGACATGTTTTTCATATATCTGGCTTCATCAACCACTGTCAGGCTGCATCTTCAAAGAAGCGGACCTGCACCTGGTAGGTTTTGCTCTCTCCTGGTGAAATGAACTTTAATTTTCCCTGTGAACGCATCTTATCCCGTCCATCAGGATGGCAGTTGCCCGGTTCAAGTCCCAAGACATAGTCTTTTTCGCCCATCATCTTCCACTCGGTGAAGTAGTCCAGGCTTTGGGCATCAAAACAGATCTCCAATCCCTTGCAGATCGCAGGATTATAGATCGATGCAAGACCATCCTTCTCAAAGGTATGGTAATAACACTGCTCCTCGAATTTTGCGGTTGGTGGCAGGATTTGATGCCAGCCATCCAGGTTTTTGGCAGCATGGGTGTTGCGCGGTGTCACTGATGTGGATGGGATCATCAACTCTGCTTTTTCTGAAAGCAGGGGATAGCCCATGTTAAAGTGATAGAGCAGCATCAATGGAGATGGTTGGTCTGCCAGGTTGGTGATCCGGTCACTGATCTGAAGGGTGTTTTCCTGCTTTGAACAGCTTATTGTGCGGTCCAGCTGCAGTTTTCGCCCGAAAAGGCTGGCTTCACCCACCACTGCCCGCACCCTGATCTGTTCTTCATCCATCTCCCAGCAGACACGCTCAGCTGGTTGGTGCGAAATCGTGCCGTGTAAAGGCAATATTTCGCCATCATCCTCGCAAGGCGAACCCACCGCTGTCAGCCCGCAGGTGGTGAGGAAACCGGCGGTAAAGCTCTTGAGAAAACCGATACCTTCCTTGTCATAATACTGGGGCGCCACATATCCGCAGGCTGCAAAATAGCCCATGTTATCGCCTTTGAAGCCCAGGCGGGAGATATCGGCACAGCGGTCGAGCGAAATGGTGAATTCCAATCCCAATCCATTGCGCACCTGCAGCAGTCGCATGCCATCGCCCTTGCCGCCGACCAGGCGATGCTCTTCCACGCCACAGATCTGCCCCTCACAGCCGGTATATTTTGTTCTGTCCATAATGTTCTCCCTAAACCAGCGGTCTGACCGCGTCATAAAGCCGTTTGTACTGCTCAAAAAATGGTAAATAGGCAGCATGCATTTCAGGGCGGGGATGGAATGTCTCCAGCGGCCGGACCAGAACCCTGACTGCTTCCTCCAGGTTGGCATAAATGCCCATCGCCACCCCGGTCAGGATGATCCCGCCCACCGTGCCGGCCTCATCGACGCCCATGCGCATGACCGGGACATTGAAGATATCCGCTTTCATTTGCAGCCACCTGGCGGATTTTGCACAACCGCCTGTGGCATGCAGCTTTTCGATCGGCATGCCAGTCTGTTTCAGCAGGCCAAGGTTGAGCGCCATTTCGTAGGCAATGCCTTCCTGGACAGCACGGTAGAGATCTGCGGTTGTCGTTGCGAGAGTCATGCCCACAAAGGCACCTTTAGCACCGCTATCCATGTAGGGCGTGGCAGCCCCGGCAAAATAGGGCAGGACGAGGATGCCTGTCGGTTGGTCAGCACTTTCAAACTCCAACTGGTCGAAAATCGAGCGCTTATTATCCAAAGCCTTCTGTTTTACCTGCCCGGCCAGGTTATCAATAAACCAGTTGACCAGGGCTCCGCCAGTGTATGTAAAGGCATAACAGCAAAAGGTCCCGGGCTTCAGGAAAGGCACAATGGCGTAGTTGTTGCGCTGCAAACCGCCGTTTTCAGGGATGTGGGTAAAGATGGGTGTGATGCATTCCACGGTGCCGGTGCCATCCGTTGCCTGGCCGGGTTGCAGAACGCCAGCCCCAACCGCGGCAGCGATCTGGTCCTGGCAGCATGCCACAATGTGCAATTCAGCCGGCAAGCCAAGCAAACGAGCCATATCCGGTTTAACGGCTCCGGCGTCGGTTCCTGTTGGCACAGGGGTGGATAGCCATTCGAGGGGAACACCAGCAAAATTCAATAAATCCCGGCTCCAGCTCAGCTTGTGGATATCAAATGCCATCATGCGTGTAGCTAAAGAATGGTCAACCAGGCGATTACCGGTCAGTTTAAACACCAGGAAGTCCTGGATCTCAAGCACGTACCTGACCTTTGCCCAAATTTGCGGGTGGTGCTTTTTAACCCACATCAGTTTGGGCAGGCCATACATCGCATGGGGGTTGACACCGGTGATGCTCTGCATGGTCAGCATGCCAAAATGCTCGACCAGTTCATTCGCCTCGCTGCCGCCCCGTGGGTCGGTATACATCATCGTGGCCAGCAGAATCTGTTCGTTTTCATCCAGAAGGACGAAACTCTCCCCGAATGTCGATATTCCCACCGCCTGGAGAGCGGGGATTTGTTCTGCCGCGCCAGAAAGAAGACCACATACCGCTTCCCAGATATCCCCGGCGTGGATCTCATGGGCGTTCAGTTCCCGGGATACCGGGTAGTTGCGGTATGCCTGGTAAAGAAGTTGACCTTCTTCAGAGAAAACCGTTATCTTGGAACCTGTGCTGCCGATATCCAGCCCAGCGATCGCCATGCCTGCCTCCTTAAACCTCGAATATTTCGTAACCAAGGTAGGTGCTGAAGGCTTCCTTCAAAGCGGATGCCACATGCCCTTCGCCAACCGAAGTATGATGGCGGAATCCGTTGCGTCCGAGCCGCAACAACTTCTCCTGCAGGTTGGGGATCTCTGCCACCCCGGCACATCCGAAGAAACCCTCTTCGATCAGGTCATCGGTGAAGCGTCCCTCACCGGCATAGATGATCAGTTTGCCATTTTCCGTCTTACAGTTGCTGAAGGTAAAGGGAAATGCCCGGATGCGCCCCTCGTTGCTGCCCCAACCGCAACCGGGATCAGCCTTGGCGAACATTTTGTGGTCGGTCACGCTGCCTTTTTCGGTCATTAATGTCTGGGGAACGGGTCCGCAGTGGAAGAGGATCACCTTATCCGGGTCCTCACCGTAATTATTGTTCCAATCCAGGACTGTGGCAGGTTTTTCGCTGGCCAGCATCAAGGCATACATATTGATCGCCGAACACAGGTCGATCTCGCAGGAGGCGACCACGCCACGATCATTCAATTCAGACAGCAAAACACACGGCGCAACCCGCAACTTGGGCTGCATCTCCTCCCAGCAGCGGATCGTGATGCAGTCCAGGCCGTAATCCTGGATGAAGTCATCAATCACCACGCTGACCTTTGCCAGGTTGTTCATGTTCGCCTGGGGCACGCAGGAACAATTGGTGTAATCGCTCAAGAAGGCTTTGCGATCGGTAACCTTCGGGTCATTGTCGCGGTACTTTTCAACCCGCATGAAGAGTTCAGAGAGGTCAAATGTCTCCACAGTAATGTCATATTTCTGCAGGGCGATCTCGTCGTAACGCACGGTCTTGAATTTCGTGGTACGTGCCCCCAGGGCACCAATTGTGAAGCGCCGCATCCCCCGCACAACGCGGCAGACCGCCGCAAATTCCTTGAGGTTGGCAGCAAAGGCTTCAGAAAGGGGGGAAACGACATGTGGGCTCAGCACCGTAAAAGGCAGGCGCGCCTGGTAAAAGACATCCTCGATCGAGAACTTGCCGCAATAGGCATCTCTTCGATGGGCAAAATCCATTTTACCGATCTCATCCGGGTATGCCTGGATCAGGATGGGCGTGCCACAGTCGCGCAAAGCATGGAAAGCACCATTTTCATCGCCAAAGTTGGGTAAAGAAATGATCACCCCGTCATATTCACCGGAATGTGCCTTAAGCCAAGCGGCATAAGCCAGTCCTTCCTCTTTGGTTTCGACCGCACCGTAGCGCGTCAGGTTAAGTTCCGGAATAATGTATTTAAAACCGCCCTTTTCGACGGCTTTGATCATCTCCGAACGGGCACCGGCGATCAGGGTTTCGGGGAAGAAGCCCCGGTTGCCAAAATAGAGTGCAAAAGTGATTGGTTTAATATTTATCATACGATTCTCCTTTAAAAAATGCTAACTACCTGTCAGTCTACTTAACTTAAATGAATATTCAGCAGTTGTGGTCAAAGCTCATGCTCACCGGAAAGCATCCCGGCTTTGCCGGATACACATAAGAATTCCTGCAATACCCAGCGCGTCCGTTCGTACACAGCATCCTGGGCTTTGGTCAGGCTGCCTGTCTCTTCAAGTGTGAATTCATAAGGCTGGCGGATCTCGGTTGCCACATTGATCTTGGCAATGCCTTCTTCAACCGCCTGCAAGATGTATTCCTGGCGGATGCCCGACCCGCCATGCAAAACCAGCGGCATTTTTCCAGTGGCTGTGCTTAATGCCTTGATGTGGTCAATATCCAACCTGGCGGATGGTTTCTTCTGGCGCTTGAGGTTTTCGGCAATCGCCCCATGCACACTGCCCACTGCCACTGAGAGCCAGTCGCAAGCGGATTCCCTGGCAAAGCGTTCAGCTTCGTCAATGCGGGTGAAGCCTTTTTTGCTCTCGAACAGCTCGTCGTAGCTCATGCCAATGCCTTCCCGTCCGTGTCCCTGGACCGCACCCAGTTCCGCCTCAACGGCGACGCCATGCCGGTGGGCCAGGTCTGCGACTGCCCTGGTGGCTGAGATATTCTCTGCAAGCTCCAGGCGTGAGCCATCGATCATGACAGATTGGTAGCCAGATTTTATGGCACGCTCAAATATGGGTAAATAGTCCACCCATTGGTCATCTTCATCAATAACCGGCACATGATCAAGGTGCAATAAGGTATGCCCGGGGACAGCCAGCCTGAAATAGTCTTCAGCAACTGCTTCAGGGCTTTGGGATTGAAATTTCTCCCACTCAAGCCTTGCCACCTGGACCATTGCCAGCGCATCCTCATCAACGATCGCCCGGATGACCGCTTCCATCATCGGGAGGTAGGGGATGTTGAAAGCCGGTATGATGGTTCTATTATGCGCTGCCCGTTGTACAACTTCCT
>CAYSZB010000068.1:0-10833 GCA_964435475.1 uncultured Anaerolineaceae bacterium
GCTTTTACACCACTTTTTCAGAAAAATCGTTGAGTTATAATAACTTGATCGAAATAATCGTTGCTCAACAAGGACAACATGCAAAATAAAACCACAACAAATACCATCCTCATCATCGTGCTACTGATCGTAGTGGCATGCTGTTGTTTAGCTGCATTGATCGGTCTGACTGCAATCGCTATCCAGAAATTCAGGCAGAACCCGGAGATCATTGAAACCGAAATTTGGACCAACCCATTTGTAACCCCCTCTCCTGAAGAAACTGCCATACCGGCGATAACCCCGATGTCGGAGGAAGAATTACTGGGTGCTCAGGAATCCCTGGATACCCTCAACAGCGAAATTGTTCCTGTAAATGATCCGATCGACCTCGCTGAAAGATTGCAGGGCAAAAGTGATATCCCCGACACCCTGCCAGACCCGGACATGCCATACCAGGTGGGTGACAAAAAGACTTTTTGGGTTTCCAACACCGACACCACGGATAATTTCCAGGTGGATACTGTTCTGCGCTATGTCGGAGATCATCTTTATTTTTGGATCGAGGAGGGAGTGGATTACCAGAACTCTGACCTTCAGACCCTGGCGCAAACCTTTGACGATGAGATTTATCCCACCAACCAGGAATTTTTTGGTGAAGAATGGCTTCCCGGGGTTGACCATGACCCACGGCTTTATATCTTGTACTGCGGAGGCATTGGCTATTCTACAGCTGGTTATTATTCATCAGCCGATGAACTACATCCGGATGCCCATATGTATTCGAACGCCCATGAAATGTTCATCATAAACTCAGACACCGTGGGATTGGATGAGGATTACATATATGGAACACTGGCCCATGAATTTCAACACATGATCCATTGGTACAAGGATAGAAATGAGGAAACCTGGGTTAATGAAGGTTTTTCGATGCTGGCAGAATTGATCAATGATTTTGACCCGGGCGGTTTTGAATATCTGTATCTGATGGACACCGACATGCAGTTGACCTACTGGGGCGAAGATGTTGGCGAAAATGGCAATCACTATGGCGCATCTCTTATTTTCATGGCTTATTTTATGGACAGGTTTGGCGAGGAAGCAACCAAAGCATTTGTTGCCCACCCTGAAAATGGGTTGACCAGTATCGATACCGTCATGAGAGACCTGAATATCATCAATCCTGATACGTCCCTGCCTTACACCGGTGTGGAAGTGTTCTCCGACTGGGCTATTGCCAATTACCTGGTTGATTCTCCCATTGAAGGCGGGAGGTATGCCTATCAATCCATGTCACCCATCCAGGCCTACACAACAAAGGATGTCTCGTCATGTCCTTCATCAATATCATCAACGGTTTCGCAATACGGTGTGGATTACATTGAAATCTCGTGTCCTGGTGACTACACATTAACCTTTACTGGAACTGAACAGGTTGGTTTGATCCCGGTAAATGCATACTCCGGGTCATATTTCTTCTGGTCCAATATGGGTGATGAATCAAATATGCGCCTGTCGCGGGAATTTGATCTGACCAATATCACCGCACCGATCAACCTCAGTTACCATGTCTGGTATGACCTGGAAGAAGATTATGACTACCTATACCTTTCCGCCAGGGAAGATGGGCAGGATTGGCAGATCTTGAACACACCATCCTGCACCACCACCAACCCATCCGGCAACAGCTATGGCTGTGGCTACAACGGATCCTCCAATGGCTGGATTGAGGAGACTGTAGACCTGAGCCAATACGCCGGCAAAGTGGTTACGCTGCAGTTCGACTATGTCACTGATGCCGCGGTCAATGGGGTCGGTCTTTTCATCGACGACATCAGCCTGGAAGCTTTGAATTACTCCTCCGATCTTGAGGTTGACGAAGGCGGATGGCAGTCGGACGGTTTTGTCAGGATCATGAACGCCCTGCCCCAGACATACCAGTTAAGCCTGATCACCATGGGTCAAAACACTGTCGTCAACCAATTTGCACTGGATGAGAACAATTCAATCACACTGAATTTGTCAATAGACCAGGACACCGACAGGGTCATCCTCGTGATCTCGGGTTCAACGCCTTATACACGCCAAAAAGCAACCTACCAGGTAGATATCAAGTAAGCGTATTTGGTTTTCATGACTTCAGAACACTGGCAACCAATTACTGGACAGCTTTTGACGCCCTGGGCGGAGAAAGTTGACCCCAACAACCCATGGCCCGAATATCCCCGTCCCCAGATGGAAAGGGAGCACTGGGTCAACCTCAATGGTTTGTGGGATTATGCCATTCAGCGGCGCAACAATCCAATCCCTGTAGATTATGATGGACAGATATTGGTGCCCTTTCCAGTGGAATCAGCGCTTTCGGGGGTAAAGCGCCCCTTAAAGCCAAACCAGGAATTGTGGTACAGGAGGACCTTCGAATTTGATGGTCATTCTGAAGAAAAACGTCTGCTCCTCCACTTCGAGGCTGTAGATTGGCAAGCCACAGTCTTTATCAATGGGCAAAAGATTGGCTCGCATAAGGGGGGTTATTGCCCCTTCAGCTTCGACATCAGCAATTACATCAAACCAGGTAGAAATGAATTGGTTGTTGTAGTTTGGGATCCCAGTGACAAAGGGAAACAGGAACACGGAAAACAGGTTCTGAAGCCTGGATTTATCTGGTATACAGCCATTTCTGGCATATGGCAAACAGTCTGGTTGGAAGAGGTTCCCCTGACTTACATCGAGGATATCCATTTAATCCCGGATATTAATCGCTCTTTGCTTGAGGTGTGGGTGGGTTGTGCCAACAGCCGGCCTGGTTTGACCGTTCTGGCGAGGGTAAGCCTGGCTGGCAACCCGGTGACTGAATTATCTTTCAGTCCTGACAAAACCTGCGAAATTCAAATACCGGGTATGCGGTTATGGTCCCCCGAATCACCAACGCTGTATGATCTGCAGATCACTCTTCTCGATAGCTTGCAGGAACTTGATAGGATCTCCTCTTATTTTGGTATGCGGAAATTCAGCCTGGGAAATGATACATTGGGTAACCCAAGATTGTGTCTGAATAATGAACCATATTTCATGCTTGGCCCATTGGACCAGGGATATTGGCCTGATGGGCTTTATACGCCGCCCTGTGATGAAGCCATGCGTTCGGATATTGAGTTCTGCAAAGCCGCCGGTTTAAATATGCTGCGCAAGCACGTCAAGGTGGAACCTGCCAGGTTTTATTATCACTGTGATCGCCTGGGGATCATTGTTTGGCAGGATATGCCGAACGGCGGGATCACACCTCCCGCAGCATGGTTCGCCTTTCAAAATTCTGCAGTAAAAAGGAAAGATGACCGACATTATGCCCTCCTGGGACGCAATTCTGAGTCCAATCGCCAGCAATTTGAAATCGAATTGAAAGAGATGGTCGATTCACTGAGGAACAGCGTCTCGCTTGCTGTGTGGGTGCCATTCAATGAGGGTTGGGGGCAATTCGATGCCAGAAGAATTGGCAAATGGCTTAAAGGCTATGATCCATCCCGTTTGATCGATCTAACCAGCGGCTGGTTTGATCAAGGTGCTGGAGATTGCAGGAGCCTGCATATTTATTTCAGACCATTAAATGATATACCAATGGACGCACGTCGGGCAACGGTCCTTTCTGAGTTTGGCGGTTATCAAATGACGATCAGTGACCATGCCTGGAACAACAAGCCAATGAAAGTGTATAAAGGCTATCAAAACTCAGAATCATTAAAACAAGCTTACCGAGATTTATTGCAATTGGACTTACTACCATCAATCAAACGAGGACTTTCAGCAGCGATCTACACCCAGACCACCGATGTGGAGATCGAATTGAACGGATACCTGACCTATGACCGGCAAATCCAGAAGTTCGCTTTGGATTTTCTCAATCCCCTTCATGGAGAAATAATCCAAGCCAGCCCCAAATAAAAATAAGGAGCTATCCTGCTCCTTATTATTCTTGAATGTGATAATTGATTAGAGACTACCCACGGCCTGGGTCAGGTCATCATACAGGGTGAAGTAAGGCACAATTCCTACCAGGTCCATGGATGCACGGATGCGTTCATCCATTTTGACCAGGATCAATTCGCCATTATTACCTTTTTTCAATTCCTTTTGGACACGAATAAGAGCCCACCAGCCCGCACTTGAAATAAAATTGATGTCACTCATATCAAAAACGATATTGTATACGTTCTTTTCAATGAGCTTGTTCATCGCTTCTTCTACTTCAGGAGCGGAATAGCTGTCAATTCTGCCTTTACCATGTAGGACAGTACATCGCTTGTATTCAGTAAGTTCAAATTCCATTTTCTACTCCATTTGCTGAATAATTGATTTCGGTAAATTATTATAGCACGGGAAATTATATTTAATTAATACTTGTATAGAATTATAAGAAGGGTCATCTGCCTTAATCCATTATAATATGCCCCTATGAAATACCACATATGGACCGAAGGATGCCAGATGAATGTCGCCGATTCGCGGTATCTTTCTTCATCCCTTGAAAAACTGGGCTATGAACATACCCCGGAGATAGAATCTGCTGATGTGATCGTCCTCAATACCTGCGTTGTCAGGCAAAGTGCGGAAAATAAAGCCATCGGGCGCCTTAGCTCGCTGCGACCCCTGAAACAGCGCAACCCCGACCTGGTGATAAACCTGATGGGATGCCTGATCGGGATCCATGGTAATGAACTGGTTAAGAAGCGCTTTCCCTGGGTGGATGTTTTTTCTCCCCCCTCAGATCCCATGCCCCTGCTTCAATTCCTGGCAGATCGGTCCGGCAAAGCACAAAATGAAGAATGGCGACAAAATATTGATGCCATTGTTGATGAAGATTACATCCTCCCCCGGTACGAAAGCGGGAAATTGGTCTCAGCGAATCTGCCTGTTGTCCTGGGTTGTTCGCATGCCTGCGCCTATTGCATCATCCCCTTCCGGCGCGGTAAAGAGGTCAGCCGACCGATGGATGAGATATTGAAAGAAGCACACGCTTTGACCAGCCAGGGAGTCCGAGAAATTGTCCTGCTGGGCCAGATCGTTGACCGCTATGGCCTGGACCTTGAACAAAAAACCAGCCTTTCTGATCTGCTCAGGGAATTGTCAGGCATTCCCGGGTTATTACGCATTCGTTTCCTGACCTCGCACCCCAATTACATGACAGATGAATTGATAGACAGTGTGTTCACCCTGCCTAAAGTGATGCCCCACATCGAAGTGCCCATCCAGGCCGGGGACGATAAGATCCTGGAGGTCATGAGGCGGGGTTACACTTCCTTGGAATACCGCAACCTGGTAAAAAAGATCCGTACCCGTATTCCAGGTGTTTCTATCGGCACAGATGTGATTGTCGGCTTTCCCGGTGAAAGCGATAAACAGTTTCAGAACACCTATGACATTCTGGCTGATTTGAAGCTGGATGTGGTGCACCTCGCCAGGTATTCACCGCGGACAGGCACCTATTCTGCCCGTTTTCTTCCTGATGATGTCAGCAGTGAGGAAAAAATGCGCCGCTTTCGCCTGGTCGAGGACCTGCAGGAGAAGATCAGTGCTGAGATCAATGCCGCCTACCTGGATCGCCCTGTGGAGGTCCTGTTTGAAGGCAATTCCAAGCATCGCTGGCGGGGAAGAACCCCAACCAACAAACTGGTTTTCATCGAAAGCCCGGAGAACCTTTTGGGACTGGAACGAACTGTCAGGATCACCTGGACAGGCCCCTGGTCAATGCTTGGTGAACCAGAAGCACCAGGAAATTAATCGCTTATTTTAAATTCTGCAGCACCTTGCCATCGAAGGTGCAGATGTCACTCAGAAAACAACTTCCGCAAAAAACCTTGCGCGCCTGGCAAATTTCCCGACCCAACCTGATCAAATTCAAATGCAGCGCTTCAAATGACCCATCCGGGGCAATTGCTTCCAGGTAGGTATGTGTTTTTTCGCGATCCAGGTTCTCAGGCCGCAGACCTAGACGGCCGCTCACCCGGAAAATGTGCGTATCCACAGGGAAAGCCGGGATGCCCATTGAAAACAGCAGCACAATGGCAGCTGTTTTGGGTCCAACCCCCTTTAATTGAGTCAACCAGTTCCTTGCATCATCCCTAGGCATGGTCCTCAGGAAATCCAGGGTTATCTCTCCACTGTGGGCTGTGATCTTCTGCAACGCCTCCTGGATGTGGGGACCTTTTTGATTGGCCAACCCTGCAACGCGGATCGTCTCAATGAGCTCCCGGGTGTCACAGTCCCGGACAGCTTCCCAGGTTGGAAACCGTTCAGTCAAAGACATGAACGCTTTATCCCGGTTGATATCATTGGTATTTTGCGAAAGGATGGTCGAAACAAGTTCAGCCACAGGGGCCAATGGCTCACGCCATTCCGGCGCACCCCAAACTTTTAGAAGTCGCTGATGGACCTGGTCAAGTCTCTGGCGGTGAATGTCAGTCAATTCTGCTGTTGGATCTATTGCCATGAAACCTGGTCCATTGAGAAAGCAGGTTGCATCACGCCAACCTCAAGATGACGCCAGTTGTAGATTTTCTGCAATGAAAATTCCTGCATGGCAGATGAAACTTTGACATCAATCAATCCAAGTTTTTCGAGGATTGCCAGGGAAACTGATGAAATTGCCCTTTTGGCATGATCGCCATCAGAGATCTTCAAAGCTATCCCCAAAGCCGGGGAACCCTTACCCAATGCGCCGGATTTGATACCCATGCACTGGTAACCCTCAGCACCGCCCTTGGCGATCAATTTGCCATTCATTGCCTGCATCAATATTGTGTCAAACCTGCCGGGTCCAGCCACCATTTCAGGGTGTAATGCCATCGCTGAAAAGATCCGCTGACTGGCACTTGCCCGTTGTGGGTTCAAACCTTCAGGATCGCACAACCTGGCAATAGCCATAGCAAAATTCTGTAACGGCAGGGCATATACAGGTGCACTGCACCCATCGAGCCCGGGTTGAATACCTGAGGGGTCCAGATCGCACATTTCGGCAACAACCTGCCGGATGGTCTGCTGAACCGGGTGGTCAAGTTCAAGGTAGTCTTCCAATGGCAGCCCCTGCATCTTTGCAAAAGCAAGCATCCCGGTGTGTTTTCCCGAACAATTATGCCTGTAGGCATCTGGCACTTCGTTCTTCGCCTTCATGGCTTCAGCTGTTGCCTTGTCCATTGGCCAGTGAACGCCGCATTTCAGGTCATTCACACTGATGCCGATCCTGGAGTGCAGGTTTTTGAGAACCTCCACATGCTGATCGGTCCCCGAGTGTGAAGCGCAGCTGATCGCAATCTCTTTTGGTGTCAGCCCCCAGTATTGGTCACCGCCATTTTCGAGGAAAGCCAGCGACTGCAGCGGTTTCATGGAACTCCTGGGAAATGTACGCGTTCCAGGATTTCCCTCGGATGCAATGATCTTTCCTTCCCGATCGGCAACAACAAATGCACCAAAATGGCATGATTCAATAACCTCCCCGCGGGTAAGGTTCAACAATGGCACATAATCATCATGTTTCATCGTTATATAACCAACCTGGAATTATTGTTTTTTTGGAAAGTGATGTTGATCAAAATAAGAGGTCAACCCCCACTTAAGGCGGTTTATGAACACTTCACGGTTCTCTTTTTGATCTTCAAAATTCTTATTTATCTTCTCAGCCAGAAGGGTCGCTGTATCCGGGGCAACCCCCTTTTCCTGGACACGGTTGCAGGCTGTCTGAATACCTTTTATGAGTTTCGCCATTTCACGCACATCATCTTTGGTCACGATTCCATTCCGGCCACCTACAATGACATGATTACGATAAGCAGGTGAAAGAAGTGTCTTTATATCCTTTAGCCACTCCTCAAGGTCGGCAAAAGCCAGGAATGGCGGCTGGGTGACTAAAACACTATCCCCGACAAACACAAGTTTCTCATCAGGAATGTCCACCCAGATCCCTGCCGAATTTGCCCCGGAATGATGATGCAGGACGACTTCCTTCGTGCCCCAGTTAATGGATAGTTTTTCTTCAAAAGTGATTTCCGGAGGGATCCAGCGCATGTTGCTCAGGCCATCATATGTCTCCCACATGGCACCCGCCTCAAGCTCCTGGGCGCGCAATGCACCAGGCCGGCTTTTGACCATAGAGATCGCATTCGCCTGGGCAATCACAGGGCTTTCCATGCCTTTTACTCCCAGGGTGCGATCCATGTGTGTGTCCAGGTTGATCAACAGCCTCTCACTCATGCCACCCTTGGCATTCAGAGTAACCCGCCAACTTTTAACATCCTCAATGCGGAATGGGGAATCGATCAATATATTGCCATGCTTGGTACAGATCGCACCAACCACAACGCCTGAGTATTTTGTCTCAATAAAAATATCCTTGGCAATTTCCTGCATTAATCTCTCCTGATTTTCTTTTTCACTTTACTCATTATACGATTAAATCATACAGCAAAATTTATCTGGTTAACCTGATGCAGACAAAAGTAATCACCATGACCACTCATTTTCTTATATTAATCCGATATTTTGCTTGCACGATTCTAATAAACAAACTGTATTTTTATCCCAAACAAAACAAATTAACAATGGAGGCAAAAATGACAATCTATTTGAACCCATATTTTCGTGGAAACAGGCGCCAGCATCCCCTGGAGAGATTTATTAATGAATACGAGCCAGATTACCAGGAACAGGTTTCTTTTCCCCTGGACATTAGCGCTGGAAGTGATAAATTCACACTAAAAGCTTTCCTGCCGGGTGTTCTACCAGACGATGTCAATATCCAGATCGTCAACGAAATCGTCACCATCTCGGGCGAGCTCAAGGTCGAGCGCAGCAAGGATAGCGAGTACTTATTGGCTGAATTACCCTCTGGCAAGTTCAACCGCACGGTTTCACTGCCGACACTGCTGGACCCGGAAAATGTCGAGGCTACCCTGGATAATGGGGTATTAACCCTGGTCATCCCCAAGGCTGAAGCTGCCATTCCCAGAAGCATACCGATCAACAAAAAATAATACACCACTAACGCCCCTCCTCAGGGGCGTTTTTGTTTAATTGGAACTTTTCACAGCATTCTTCGTCTATCAAATGTCGATAATCTGGTGAAAATTGATACAGGGTATTGACTCTTTACTATATAAAGTGCAATAATATAAGTCCACAACAACACGAGACGTGGTCGGAGTAGGATGAAAGGAGCATCATGAACAAGAAATACACTTTTAGCTTAATTATCGTTATTCTACTGGTAATATCATTCGTTATTCCCCCCAGGCAGGTACAGGCGGGGACTATCCCAACTTTCAGCATTGTTACAGTCGAAAAGGATGAAGATGTAACCATCTATACTTACAATTTTCCTGCCAACAAAACCTATAAAGTACTGATGGGCGAATATGGCACCCTGGGAGTAGGTGGTATAGAGGTCACAACGATCAATACCGGCACTGGCGGCTCTTTTTACGGCACATTCTTAATCCCGGCAGCTTTACAGGGTCGGGAGTTAATTGCCATCCGTCTGCAAGGTGTTGACACGCCTTACTACGCTTATAACTGGTTCTACAATGACCCGGAAGGCGATTGTGCTTGTCAGCCTGGCTATACTGGCTACCCGACATTTCATATCGAATCCGTGGTTGAAGATACCAGCGTTACCATAAAAACCCTCAATTTCCCCAAGAATGTTGATTTTAAAGTCATGATGGGCGCTTATGGCACAAAAGGCATTGGCGGTTTCCTGGTGGAAACGATCAATTCTGGTGAAGGTGGTGTTTTCACTGATACATATTCTATCCCTGTGGATTTGAAGGGCCTTAATAGGATCGCCATCCGGCTTGAATCAACCAGTGGTTATTTCGCTTATAACTGGTTCTGGAACAATACCGAGGAAGCTGCTGATCCTGGCGTACCTGCCGATCCAGGTTATACCGGGTTCCCATCCTTCTTCATCACTGCAGTTGATGAGGATAACACGGTGACAGTAAAGACACTTAACTTCCCGAAGAATACAGATTTTGTGGTCACCATGGGAAAAATGTGGACAACCGGCATTGGCGGGTATTCTGTATCCACGATCAACTCTGGCGTTGGCGGGGAATTCACACAAACATTTTCCGTCCCGGCAGCACTTTACGGGCTGGATCGAATTTCAATCCGTCTGCAAGCTGCCAATGGATATTATGCCTACAACTGGTTCTGGAACAACACATACCCCTAGACCGTGAGTTATTTCAAGCGAAGCGACACCAGGTGAGTTCCTCACCTGGTGTTTTAATTAATGCTTCATTAGAATCCATTTCAATTCTTCAGAATCCCGTTTTTCGTGATATTATCATGACTCAAAATTATGGATAACAAAATTACAATCATTGAAGGACCTACACCCATTTTTGAGCCCATTCACGAGGCTCCTGTTGCCACACATCAAGCCTGGGCGATGGGGTTGATCGAAGGACCTGTATTGTATGATACTGTGCGCACTACGTTGAGGACCTTTAATGGCGAAAAATTGCTCGACCGCTGTCATCATGCCTGGCATCACAAGGTGACCATGTTCCTTGAATACCGGGACAGGATCGGGATGACAAAGCAAACACCGATCATGGCAGCCCAGGCATTAAATACCGAAGAAGGTGATATGCTCATCTTATGGGTTCGGAAAGACAGTGAAAATGACGATGATTTTGAAGAAGACGACTCGAGTGATGAGGTAGACGATCAATTTTGATTGATCTCTGATTAAAAATAAAAAGCGGTTGCGAAACCGCTTTTTTTATGCCCCAGGAGGGACTTGAACCCCCAACCTAGGCGTTAGGAGTGCCTTGCTCTATCCATTTAAGCTACTGGAGC